>JBNLFC010000142.1:0-8564 GCA_050305335.1 Leptospirales bacterium | reverse complement strand
GGAGAGTTTTCTCACCGAATTTGCAACGGCCCTGCAAAAAAAGGAGAACATCCAGTGGCGCGATTGGTTAAGAAGTCATACTGTTTTGATCATTGATGATTTTCAGTTTATCAAACCCGGAGGAAAGAAGAGCCAGGAGGAGTTGCGTAACCTGATCGACGATTTTCAAACCAGGGGACATAAGCTGGTATTATTATCCGATGCGCCTATGGAAGAGCTCTCTGTAGTGAACGACCTGAAATCCAGACTCTTTGAAGGAAGCGTGATCTCCCTTCCCTCTCCATCGGAAGAGTTAAGACGCACCATCCTGTAAGAGGAGTGTCGCAGAGAGGGAGTGGACCATCTTCTCAATGACGAGAGCCTTACCTACCTGACTCGTTCCATACGAGGGGATCTTCGCAGAATTCGATCCGTCTCTTATCGTCTGGCCGGTCAACCCCATGGTATGGAAGCGATTCAACCATTCAGTCGTCACCAGCTGGACGCGCTCTGTAGCGACCTCTATACACCCTTGAATCGAGTCGACCTATCCCGCGTTCTTTCCACTGTGGCAGGTCACATGGGTGTATCGGTGGAAGCAATTCAGGGCCCTGGTCGAGAACGCTCCCATACCCTGGCCCGGCACCTGCTGGCCTATATTCTTACAGAACACCTGAACTATCGCCTGGTGGATGCAGCCAGAGCCATTGGTCGCAAAGATCATGTGAGTGTTATCCATGCCAGAGACCGCATTGAAAAACTTCTGAAAGAAGATCTCTTCCTCTCCTCCCTGCTGCAGACCATACTGAACGATCTGAACCGGACCTGACAGTTTGCTTTCTCATCGCCTGCTTGCTCACTGGCGGTTTTTTGAAGCTCAGATGCACTCATCCATCGGAAAGCTTTTTTCCGCTCATTTCCGGAAAGCCCGGCAAGAAGGGTTGATTGTTCTCTGGAAAAACCGATGATAGAGGGAGATACTTAAAAAAAACGTCCCTTTGCCTGCAGTGGATGTTTTACTTGAGAGAGTGAGAATGTATCAAATTGAGCCTGAAAAAAACCACAAACTTCCACACTCCCGGTGCAAAAAAAGAGTAACCGAAGTATTCGTCGTCTCAATCCTCTTAATCGCCTGCTCTGCTCTCCCGGGAGAAGTCAATCGTCCCCGACAGGTAGATCACCAGGCGAAATACCTGGAACGGGCCAGGGTGTGGCTCCTTGAAAAAAAGGGACAACAGCATGTCTGGTATGCTGATGGAACTCCCAAAGCCCATGGCGATTTTCGCAACAACCAGAGAGAGGGATACTGGAAGTTCTACTACCCCAACGGCAAGCTGAAAGGAGAAGGTACCTTTGTCCATAACCTGAGAGAAAAGCTCTGGAAGCTCTATTACGATACCGGGGCGCTGAAGGAGGAGGGACAATACGAAAAGAACCGGAAAGAGGGCCACTGGAAACGATACTATCCCGGTGACGTTCTGGAAAGCGAAGGTGACTACGTGCACGGGAAAAAAGAGGGCGTCTGGCACAACTATTACGATAACGGCCAGGCATTTTATACCGGTACCTATCACAACGATCTGGCGGAAGGGAAATGGACCTATTTTTTTAAAAACGGTGCGGCCTATCAATCCGGAAGCTACCAGAAAGATGTTCGGGTCGGCAAATGGAGAGTCTGTATATTTCCGCTGGGGCCATGCGAAGATATAAACTACCATCCATCCGCTACGCCACGCATGGCCGGGCTCCCACCACCGGAGGCAGGCTCCAGTAGAGCCAGAGACACAAGCAATCCTGCTGCTCTCCTGGAATCACTGGATACAGGACCGGTGCCTGAGCAGGTGCCTGAGGCACTTCGTAAAAAGAACTGGAACAACCCATGAGGAGCCAACCCTGCAGGTAAGCTTTCCATTGGATCAAACAAGGCTGCTTTCAACTACTTCTAATAGAGAAAAGGCTTCGCATAGGGCCGGCACTCATAGGTTCGAACCGGCCGTCCATCGCTTTCAAAACTGAGCAGTTGCACAATCTGCTCACCTCTGGCAATGCATTTCTCGCAAACGAACTGAGCCGGTGTTAAATAACAAAAGCGAGAATCATAGATTTCGTAAGCGCGAACAATGGTTGTGTCAGATGGTAAGTCGCTACCTCCGGCCTGCCCTTCCGGAGCGGCACACAGCAAACCGGAGATTACCACAGTCAGCAGGAACGCAGCTAGAAAAAAATATTTTTGTTTCAAAACCATTCGATCCTCTTATCGGCCCCGGAGGACAAAGACTCTACCAGATCTCACAATAGCACTTTTTTTGATTTTCACCCCAACCAGCCTTTGCAGATTGCTGCCATGGTTGCAATTCCCTTTTCCCACAAACATATTCTCGACGCTGATCAATTTTCCAGAGAAGACCTTGAGGTGATTCTCTCACTCTCCCATCGCATTGAGAAAACCATGCAGCAAAATCGCCACAAAATGATGGAGCTTCTGCATGGCTATCTACTGGCCTCCCTTTTTTTTGAGTCCTCCACACGAACCAGGCTCAGCTTCGAGACTGCCATGGAGCGCCTGGGGGGCAGAGTCATCTCCACTGTGGGTTTTCAATTCTCCTCCATCAGCAAAGGAGAAACATTGTACGATACAATGAAGATGATCGAAGGATATGCTGATCTGGCGGTGATTCGCCACCCGGTGGAGGGGAGCAGTCGAATCGCAGCTGCGGCTGTAGATATTCCGGTGATCAATGCCGGAGATGGTAGTGGCCAGCATCCTACCCAGGCCCTTCTGGACCTCTACACCATTTCGAGGGAAAAGGGAGGCATTGATGGTTTGAAAATCGCATTTGTGGGAGATTTGAAATTCGGCAGAACCATCCACAGTCTATTGAAATTGCTGCGCCACTACAATGCGGAAATCGTTCTTGTGTCACCGGCCGACCTGGCCATTCCCGACTCCTATCGAAAAGAGATGGTCCGCCAGCAGATGCGCTTTGAAGAGACAGAAGACATCAAAGCCATCTGGGATTGCGACGTAGCGTACATCACACGCATACAGGAAGAACGGTTCGTGGATAAGAAAGAATATGAACGATTGAAAAATAGCTACTCCATCAATCGAGCTTTTCTACAGGCATCCCGAAGGGAAACTCTGGTCATGCACCCTCTTCCCAGAGTCAATGAACTCTCCACAGATGTTGATGACCTTCCCAACGCCGCGTATTTCCGTCAGGCTACCTACGGGGTGTTTGTCCGCATGGCTCTGCTCCTTTTGCTTTTGCGAATCGAAATTCCAGATTCCTTTGGTTAAAAAGCATCGGGTTCTCTCAGGACTCAAAACCATCCATGCTCATGGGAAGAACCAGATGGCTTGACCTACCAGATCTGGTGCCTCAGTCTGTGAGTTCCCATCGCAGAGATCTGCCATGCAGGAGATTAGCTTCTCCTTCTTTGCCCCTTTAGCCTCTCTGGCCCATCCCTCCGGTGCACTCTTGCGATGGGGGAAAAGGGCAACCCAGAACCGTCCATCCCCGGTGGCGATCATACCACCCATCCTTTCCACATCGGAGAGCTTCACCACTTTGCCTGCTGGCGGGGAAAGGATCCTCTGAAGAAAAAAATCTCCGTCCGTTAAGCGATCCTCTTTCAATCGAAAGAGTGCCCGGGGACCGCCTGCACGCAATTTCCTTTCCACAAGTTCGGGGCCAAACCCGTTCACCGACCATGGCATCCCTTCCTTCCCTGAGTGATAAAAGCGGGAGGCCACATACTCATCTTGAATGAAAAGGATCTCATCTTCCGATGTATCCAGGGCTCCCTCCCGTCGCTCCATCTGCAGAACATGGCCTGAGAAAAGAAGGTCCCGGGGGAGATATCTTGTTTCCGCATAACGATAAGGATTTCGACCATCGCCATCGAAGTAGATCCACAGCGCGATCACGGCATCGCCGTCCCGGCCCAGATAAAACCCGGAGGGATTCTCCCGGGGAGGAGAAGCACGCTTACTCAATTCAGGCGCAAAGCATCCATGGAGAAAAAGCATGGAGACCAAATATAGAAAAGCATGCAACTTTTTCCTGTACAGCATCTCCACCTGCATAGCGAACTTCTTCTCTGCTGTCGTCTATTTTTCTGTGGGATTTATTGGTTGACCCATTCCGGGGAAACGACTCATTGAGTATGTCCCCATAGCCCTCTATGGCTCCGGGGACAGGCTCGTACAAGGGGGCCCATCGCCATGGCATTTATAGAAAAAGAGGGAAGCATCAAGAGCAAAGACGATCTGGAGCTCTTTTTTCGCTCCTGGATTCCGCAAAATGGCCAGGTGTCACACCATGTGATCATTGTGCATGGCTTTGGAGAACACTCCGGCAGGTACAATCATCTGGTGCAACAATTCCAGGACGCGGCAATAGCATTCCACGCAATGGATCACAGGGGGCATGGAAGGTCCCAGGGGATTCAGGGGGATGGCAAAGGCATACTACAATATTGTGAGGATCTGGATCTCTTTTTTCAATATCTTGAAAAAGAGTATCAAATGCAGCGCCCTCTGCTGCTGGGACACTCCATGGGGGCTCTTATTTCCCTTGCTTTCACCCTGCTGGTGCCCGGCAACCAAACGCGAATTAGAGCGCTGGCAATATCAGGCGCCATCATTGGCGTGGTGCTCACACCCGTCATGCGAATCAAAAAAATGTTCGGTCATATCATCCATCTATTTCATCCTGGTTTTCGCATGCCCGTAGGCTTAAAGTTACACGACTTAAGTCATGACCCGAAAACCATAGAGGAATATCGCACAGACCCTCTGGTCCATGGAGTGATGAGCATTCGCATGGCTCTGGACGTCGGTAGAACGGGTGACAGGGTCATGGCAAAAAAAGGAGAGTTAACCATACCATTTTTCCTGGGACATGGTACAGAAGACCACATCGGAGACCCTTCCCGCTCCGCCATCTTTGCCGATGGAGTGAGCAGTGCCGATAAAACCATCCATTTTTACGATGGAATGTACCATGAGATCTATAACGAACTTGAACCCATGCAAAAGATCGTCTACGGCGACATCATTCCCTGGGTGAAAGGGATTTTTGAAAAATATCCTTAAGGCTTACCCATGCAATCTATCTCAGAAACATACGAAGGAAAACAGGATCATATAAGAGATCTAGAAACCCCTGCCATCGAGGTGTTCCATAATATCTACGAAGATAGGGATTATCGAATAGATCTGGAGTTCCCTGAATTTACATCCATATGTCCTAAAACAGGTCTACCTGATTTCGGCACCTTCTATATCTCCTACCGTCCCGATCAGTTCTGCCTGGAATTAAAAAGTCTGAAGGAGTATTTTTTCTACTACAGAAATGTGGGAATATTCCATGAAAATGTAACCAACCGCGTACTGGATGACATTGTAAAAGCATGCCAGCCTCGTTCTCTTCGTGTCCGTTCCACCTATCGCGTACGCGGCGGAATTACAACAACCGTTACACGTTACTATAGAAGGTAGCCCACGTCCTCATTCAATGTAAAATCCCTTTTTCTCCTTTTAGCGGGAGTAATTCTACTTTTCATGGTTGGTACCACGCTGGTGGAGGTGGCGCCCGATCACAAAAGCCTTCAGGAGATTATACTCAGGGAAGGTAGAATCATTCTCTCTTCTCGCGACCTTCCATACAATCCCCGGGATCCATCCACGCCGGGTGAAGCCTCCAACGTTATTGATGGGGATTTCAACTCGGCTGTTCTGCTTCCCCATCCATCGGGTCACAGGGAAGGAACCTATCTTCTAATGGATATGGCTCTTACCCATCATCCATCGCAGGATGGCCTTCAGCCAAGGCGAACCCTCGGATTCTGGATGTATATGGGGGGATGCGCAGATTGTCCTCCAGAAACGTTCCACGCTTACTCCCGGCCGAAACAGGGACGACTGGAGCTTCTCTACAGGCGAGCCAATGATCCGGATCAAGAGTTCATCATCCCCCCCGCCCACATTATCGTGACTGTCACGGTGCATTGGAAAGATACTCCATCTCCCCAATGGGTATCCCTCCATGTTCCGGATCCCGCTTACAGCGCAAAATATCCGGAGAATGTGAATTACATCATTGCAAAGCTCTACATTGATGATGTCTATCCCGGAAAAAAGTTTCCCGACATTGTTGCCATTCGCGAAATTGTCTATATGGATGGGGAAATTCCTGAGATAAAAGGGAAAGCTGGCGAATTAAGCACACAGGCGGGCGAACTATGAAAAATGATCGGTTAAAATATCCCTACCAGTGGGTAGAGAGAAAGAAAGAGGGAGGTCGAATCTCGCTCATTACTGCATATGATGCCACTTTTGCACAACTGATCAGCTCAACCCCCATCGACGCTATACTCATAGGCGATTCCGCAGGCATGGCTGTGCAGGGAGAAGAGTCCACGATACCCGTGACTCTGGAGCAGATGATTTACCATGCACAAATGGTTCGCCGTGGTGCGAGGAAAGGATTGTTCTTGATCGGAGATATGCCTTTCGGATCTTACCAGGTTTCCGTAGAACAGGGTGTGGAATCCGCCATAAGAATGATGAAAGAGGCCCGTGTAGAGGCGGTGAAGATGGAGGGAGCGGATGAAAATACCCTGGCCATCATTCGCAGGCTTACGGCTTCGGGAATCCCCGTTATGGGTCACACCGGCCTGACACCTCAAAGTTATCTGCAACAAGGTGGGTTTCGAATCCGGGGAAAAGATGCCGCTCAGGCCACAGAAATCATGGAAGCTTCACAGGCGCTGGAGAAGGCAGGTTGCTTCGCAATTGTACTGGAGCTGGTGCAGGAGGACCTTGCGCAGAAGATCACTGATGAGCTTACGATCCCCACAATAGGAATAGGCTCCGGGCCATCCACATCGGGCCAGGTGCTGGTATTGCAGGATCTTCTGGGAATGGATCCAGGGTTTCATCCTCGTCATGTAAAACGATACTGCGACATGGCAAAGTTGGTTACAGATGCAGTTACCGACTATCACAATGATGTGGTTTCCGGAACCTTCCCCGGACCTGAAAATCGATTTACATGATTTTTATCATATCCCCTTTTGGGGTATCAATTCACTCTCTAGTACAGAGAGCTACCCACCTTCTGAAGAACGCCCATCCTCCAATTTTTATGTAACATAGCAGCTGTTTCCTTTTCTCAAGAATTGATGAATGTTGAATTAGATCTGGAAAAAAATGGCGGTGCTGATGTACGTCAGATTGCTGTACATAATTTTGTAGAAGATTCTTACAATTGCTCGGAAGCGGTAGTCGCTGCGTTCTCAATTGCAAACGTTGAAATGACTCCCCTCATTGCTGCGGCAAGACCTTTTGGTGGCGGGATTGCTGGCAAAGGTCGTACCTGTGGCGCACTTTCCGGAGCCATGATGACCATGGGGTTTCTTGGAGAAAAATATGGTATAAGCCGCTCCACACGCAGGGAGATGATCGAAGGTCTCTACGATGATTTTGCTGCTCAGTTTGGTACTACGGAGTGCAGCATACTGAGCGCCCATGACTGCAACTCCCCATCGTCCAGCGAGTTTAATCTGAACCATTGCGCACCATTCCTGCGTTTTGCAGCAGATCGAGTAGAGAGTGTGCGAACACTACCCGTGTAATTTACTCACAACTGAAGTATGACGGCCTCGAAGCTGATTCTGTTGTATACAACAATAAAAACTCGACAATTAGCAAACTTATAATCATTCTCAGGACTTATCTGAGAACCAGCCATGGTTTCAAGATGATTTCTTACTGGAACCCCAGAACCCATATACGACATGCGAAACCCAAAAAAAAGCCAGGAGAGACTAAAAAGAATTTGACGGTGGGTTTGATAGCGGGGGAGATTCGGACGCTGGAGGGGAGAAACATTAATAGACATTTTTCACCCCGAGCGCACAATAATATATTCAATCAGGAAAAGAGAGGAGATAGGGTAATGAAGAGAGCAGCGGACATCGTGAAGGAATCAATGGATCGCGTAGAGGGGTATATGCCATGGGATCTGAAGGATTTGATGGATGCAGGGAAAATCGATCTCATAGTTGATGTTCGAGAACCCTATGAGTTTGAGGTAGTCCATATGCCCGGGTCCATCTGTATTCCCAGAGGCATCATTGAAGGAGCCGCCGAGTGGGGTACACGAAACACAGTGCCAGTGCTTGCTGGTGCCCGAGAAAAGAATGTAGTTCTGGTATGTCTGGGTGGTGAACGTAGCGCCATGGCGGCAGATATTCTCATGGTCATGGGATTTCAAAGTGTACGAAATCTTAAAACAGGACTGCGTGGTTGGAACGACTCTGAATACCCCCTCATTAACCCGCAGGGACCGGTAGACCCGGATGATGCGGATGCCGTGTTCAACAAGCCGGCTACTCCCGAACAAATGGGACCGCTTGCTGCTGGTAGCAGCCATTAATTGCCACAAAATTTACGGTCATCGCTCTACCCGTTTATTCCGGACGGAGTTTCGGGTAGAGCAACCCACTCTGCGCTCGAAAACCGAACATAGGCATAAGCTAAGAACCAATGGAGGTGGGATATGTCGAATATGCCA
>JBNLFC010000141.1:0-8582 GCA_050305335.1 Leptospirales bacterium | reverse complement strand
AACCTTTCCGCTATGGAGGAAGAGCTGGGAGAGTCCGCCTCAAAATGACCGTTTTATGAATCTGGCGGGACTCTAACCGCTTGTCGTCTGGAATGTTTCGATTTCTGGCAATCCTGGGATTCGACTGCTAAAAAAAACCTCTATTTGCTTGACACCCTTGCGGAAACTTCGTAATCTGGATCTATAATTAGCAGTCAGACTCAGGGATTGCTAAGGTCTGGTGGAAGTTGCAATCATACTTCCTGAGGTTGTTGTGATTCATTTCAGTTTAAGTAGTGAAGCAGAGCCAGTTGCAGGGAATGATCTTACAGAGCGACAGAAAGAGCTCCTCATGATGGCTGTCAGTGGTTATATAGTTCGTACACAACCCGTCAGCTCACTCTTCCTGCAGGAACATAATCAGATCCATTTTAGCTCTGCCACCATCCGATCTGAGTTTGCGGAATTGGATGAGAAGGGTTACCTCTACTCTCCCTATCGCAGCTCCGGAAGGATTCCCACGGAAAGAGGGTATCGTTTTTACGTAAACCAGCTTTCGGAAAAAAGGTGCCTTGCCGAGGAGGATCGTAAACTAATTCAGTCAGAGTACCTCAAAAGAGATTTTCGTCTGGAGGAGGTGCTGGGCGTCTCCTGTAAGATTTTGAGCATGCTCACAGACTACGCGGGTGTGGTTCTTGCACCTTCCGCAGAATCAGCCGTGCTCAAACACATTGAGCTCATTGATATGGGTGAGGACGAGGTATTAGTAGTTCTGGTCACTCGCTCCGGTATGGTTTATAGCAAAACCATCTTTCTGGAACAGAGGATTCCGGGTGATGCATTGCATCGTGTTTCGCGTTATTTGAATTCTATATTGAAAGGCATTGATCTGGAAGAGATTAAAGAGAGGCTTGCCAACCTTCCCGAACATGAGGAGAGAAATCTACAGTTTTTTCTGGGCATGATCGCAAGGACTGTTGCCGATCATTTTGACCTGGTGGGTGGCAACGTTGGTTTTTTAACAGCCGGTCTGGACAACCTTCTTGTGCGAGTTGCTGCAGGGAATGCGGAAAGGATCAAAGAGCTCAATCTTCTTTTCAACGAGACCGATTTTCTCAAAGGAATGTTTCAAACAGCGGCCGATATGGAAGACGTTGTGGTCGCCATTGACGGTGATCGTGACGTCCGTTTGAATGGATTGTCCATAGTCTCTTCGAGTTATAAGATAGGCGAGCGCAGAACAGGTTCCATCGGTATTGTGGGGCCGGTATGTATGGATTACACCAGGGTAATCAGTATTGTGGAATACATGAGTCTTTTGATGTCAAATATGCTAACAAGGATGAGTAAGTAGAGCAGTGGTCCCAGGTTGAAACACCAGCGGAAAACAGTTCAAGACAGGAAAAAAGGAAAAATGAGTGAAGAATTGAATCAAAGTGAGATGAGATCCGAGGATGAGAAATCCGGCGAAGAGCAGACATCTGCTGCCGGGATGGAAGCGGATAAGGCTTCACCCGAAGGCAGCGATGCCGGGGAGGCTGTAAATCAGGATAGCGAAATGGAAAAATGGAAGAAAGAAGCCGAGGAGATGAAGGATGCCTGGACAAGAGAAAGGGCAGAGTTCATGAATTATAAAAAGCGAATAGCCTCGGAACAGGCCAGATTGCGCATTGTGGCAGTGGCCGGTTTTGTAAAAGAGCTTCTGCCCGTCATTGACAATCTGGATAGAGTGATTGATTCAGAAGCCTCGGACCCGGCAGTGAAGAGCTTCATCACCGGAGTGGATATGATCCGTGAAGAGATGCTTCAGGTTCTGGGCAAGGAGAATATAAAAAAGTTTCTTCCTGTTCAAGAGCTTTTTGATCCAGGAATGATGGAAGCGATTGCTCTGGAACAGAGGGAGGATCTTACCAGTGATACTGTGGTGGAAGTTTACCAGGCAGGTTTCTATCTGGAGGGCGAGGGTGGTGAAAAGCAGATCATTCGACCTGCCCGGGTGAAAGTGGGAAAACCTCTCCCGAAGCAAGAGTAGGTGCTACGGTAAGAGTGACTGGAAGCCAAAATAATTATTCCGGTCACAGTAACTTTAGAATGATAAAATATTAAATAACGCGAAGAGAACAATTTGAAAAATCTCTGATGGAGAACTCGATAAGGAGAGTCTTGCACCAGGGAAGGAAGCTAAGATATGGCAAAGGAAAAGATTATTGGAATAGACCTTGGAACTACCAACTCCTGCGTGGCGATTATGGAGGGGGGGGAGCCAGTAGTAATTCAAAACGCGGAAGGCTCCAGAACTACTCCCTCTATTGTGGGCTTCAATCAGGATCAGAGGCTTGTGGGACAGATAGCGAAGAATCAGGCGATCACCAACCCTACAAATACCGTGCGCTCCGTGAAGCGTTTTATGGGAAGGCGATACTCAGAGGCCAGTGATGAATCCCATCGTATATCTTACAAGATCATCCGGTCCGGTAGCGACGGTATGAAAGTAGAGACGGACTTCGGATCGTTCAGTCCTCAAGAGATCTCTGCGATCATACTACAAAAAATGAGATCTACCGTGGAAGATTACCTTGGAAGCGAGGTAAAAAAAGCAGTGATCACGGTGCCTGCTTACTTTAATGATGAGCAGCGTCAGGCAACCAGAGATGCCGGTCGTATTGCGGGTCTGGACGTAGAACGTATTATTAACGAACCAACAGCGGCAGCTCTTGCCTATGGCCTGGATAAGAAAGAAAAAAACTTGAAAATTGCCGTATACGATCTCGGGGGTGGAACTTTTGATATTTCCATACTGGAACTGGGAGAAGGTGTATTTGAAGTAAAATCAACCAACGGAGATACACACCTCGGTGGAGATGATTTTGATGATGCCATCATCGATTGGATGGTGGATGAATTCAAAAAAGAGAGCGGTATAGATATCTCTAAAGATCGAATGGCATTGCAGCGTTTGAAAGAGGCTGCAGAAAAAGCGAAAATCGAGCTTTCCGGAACTGCTCAAGCTCAGATCAATATTCCGTTTATTACAGCTGATCAATCTGGTCCCCGTCACCTCAATATGACCTTGAGTCGTGCCAAATTCAATCAGCTCACGGCCCATCTTGTAGAGAAAACTAAGCAGCCATGTATCAATGCGTTGCGGGATGCCGGACTCTCTCCCAGCGAGGTAGACGAGGTGATTCTGGTGGGCGGTTCCACAAGGATTCCCGCAGTTCAGGAAATGGTGAAAGGGATTTTCGGGAAAGATCCCAATCGTTCCGTGAATCCCGACGAAGTTGTGGCCATTGGCGCCGCTATTCAGGGCGGTGTGCTGGCCGGTGAGGTGAGCGACGTTCTTCTTCTTGATGTGACTCCTCTCTCACTGGGCATTGAGACCCTGGGTGGTGTATTTACAAGATTGATTGAAAGAAATACAACCATTCCTACCAGAAAATCTCAGATTTTCTCCACTGCCGCAGATAACCAGACGGCTGTATCGGTTCACGTACTCCAGGGTGAAAGAGAAATGGCCCGGGATAACCGAACACTGGCCAGATTTGATCTGGTGGGTATACCTCCGGCTCCTCGTGGGGTTCCTCAGATCGAAGTGACCTTTGACATCGATGCCAATGGCATCGTGCATGTATCGGCTAAAGATATGGGCACAGGCAAAGAGCAGAAGATTCGTGTGGAAACCACCTCTTCTCTTTCTGAAGAGGAGATCAAGAAAATGGTGGAAGAGGCCAAGCTCAACGAATCCAGAGACAAAGAGGCACGGGAGTTGGTAGAAGCTACCAACGAGGCAGACAACCTGGCTTATGCTCTGGAGAAGAGTGTGAACGAGGCGGGGGATAAACTTTCGGATGGGGACAAATCACGGGCTGAAGGGGTGATCAAATCGGTTCGCGAAGCCATCGATTCCAAAGATCGTGCGAAAATCCTTGCAGCAAGAGATGAAGTACGTAACGTATCCATGGAGCTGGGGCAGAAGATCTATGCCGCAGGCGGCGGTGGATCCGATGGAGTTCATCCGGGTGCGGGCGGTGGCCCTGGCGGTGGAGAGGGAGCGTCGGAACGACCGGAAGAGAAGGTTGTGGACGCAGACTACACTGTCGTGGATGATGAAAAGAAATAAGTCAGGTCGATAGAGAAAGAGCGGGATTTCATGAGAGCCAATCCCGCTCTTTTTTGTTTTACTCACTATTTTTCCCACCCGGGAACTGTTTGATTTGCTCTCACCGACAAATACAGGGAAAACAATGTCCGATAGAGATTACTACGAAATACTTGGTGTACCAAAGACAACCTCCAAGGAAGATATCAAAAAGGCCTATCGCAAGCTGGCCATTCAATACCATCCCGATAAAAACAAAGGGAACCCGGAGGCTGAAGAGAAGTTCAAAGAGGCCACTGAGGCGTACGAAGTTCTTTCGGATGATGAAAAGAGAAAGGCATACGATATGTATGGCAAAGCCGGCGTGGGGGCAGGTGCAGGACCCGGGTTTGGCTATCGCGCTTACACCGATTTTTCGGACATTTTCGGTGACATTGGTGATATCTTTTCCGAGTTTTTTGGCGGGGGCGGCGGAGGCGGTGGCCGAAGGCCCGGTGTGCGCAGGGGAGCGGATCTACGATATAACATCGAGATTAAGCTGGAAGATGCGGCCATGGGCAAAGAGGTCAAGCTGGAGATCCCAAGACAGGAGGAGTGCGATTCCTGTCATGGAACCGGTGCAGAGCCTGGATCCGGGCCTGCAACGTGCCCCATGTGCAATGGAGCAGGGCATGTAAGGAGAACTCAGGGATTTTTCTCAATAACAACCAATTGTCCACAGTGCCATGGAACCGGCAGGATCATTCGCAATCCATGCAAGCAGTGCAACGGTGCAGGTACCGTGGAGAAGAAACGTACCCTGAATATGAAAATTCCACCGGGAGTGGAATCAGGCAGCCGATTGAAGGTCGCAGGCGAAGGCGAGGCTGGTCCTAATGGAGGGGGACGGGGAGATCTTTATGTTGTTGTGCATATTAAAAAGCACGAACAATTTGATCGTGAAGGCAACGATCTCGTTGTGGAAGTCCGGGTTCCGGTTACAACGGCGATTCTGGGTGGAGAGATCGATGTACCTACTATTGACGGCAAAAGTGTTCGCATGAAGATTCCGGCAGGCACCGAGTCGGGCCAGATTTTTCGGATGAAGGGTAAGGGTATGCCCTATCTGGGTGGATATGGCAAAGGTGACCAACATGCTGTGATCAAGGTGGAGATCCCGCGCAACCTATCTCGTAAGGGCAGGGACCTTGTTGTAGAACTGGCCCGGGAGCTGGGTGTTCCATAAGAGTGCGCAAGAAGCAGCTCAGTCAGTTTTTCTGAAGGGATTCGAGGGGCCGATTCAGCCATGATGGCCATTTCTCACACGTAAAGATTCGTTTGACGCCCTGTCTCCTTTGAAGGCTCAGGTATAGATGAGACTCCTGTTTTATAAAAATGGGAGCATGGAGAGATTGTGTATGAGTGACAAGATAAAGCTAGGGCTGATCGGCGTGGGCCATATGGGCCAATACCACGTAAATGTAGCTACCGGATTGACCCAGCAATACAGTGTGATCGGCGTACAGGATTCGAGCCGGGAGCGTGCAGGTGAAATAGCCGATCGGTTCAGCGTTCCCGCTATTGACGATGTGGACGAGGTGATTAAAAAAAGCGATGCGGTAGTAATTGCCGTGCCCACCATCTTCCATTATGATATTGCGAAAAAAGCTCTGGAACTTGGTAAACATGTACTTGTGGAAAAACCGATGACCGCTTCCGTAGATCAGGCACGGGAACTTGTGGCCATGGCTGATAAGAAAGGTGTGGTGATTCAGGTGGGTCATGTGGAGCGATTCAATGGTGCTGTAATGGAATTGCACAAGATAGTAGAAAAACCCTATCTGGTGGAATCCCGAAGACTTTCGCCTTTCTCTTCACGAATAGGCGACGTTGGTGTAGTGCTGGATCTTATGATCCACGACCTGGATATTATCAGCAATCTTGTAGGCGGAGAGATAGTGGATGTTCATGCCGAAGGTAAAAAAGTCTTCAGCGACCATGAAGACGTTGCTTCCGCACTTTTGCAATTCGAAGGAGGCTGCGTGGCCACTGTTGCTGCGTCTCGCGCTACTCAAAGCAAAGTTCGTACATTGACTGTTTCTCAAGAAAAGGCGTACATAATGCTGGACTTTGCCACTCAGGACATTGATGTGCATCGGCAGGCATCCAGTGTATCCATTATGTATCCTGAAGAATTAAAATACAAACAGGAGTCTTTCGTAGAAAAGATCTCTGTTCACAAAGACAATCCCCTTCGTCAGGAGCATCTGCATTTTATCGGATGCATTCGAAAAGAGGAGACTCCCCATGTTTCCGGGGAATCCGATATCCGCACTCTGGAAGTGGCGCATGATATCCTGACCCAGGTCCAGAATACTATGCGCTGATGAAGATTAGCATATACCATAACAGCAGGAAAGTTATGGTATATGCTTCTACATGTTCTGGTAACAATAGAAAACCCCTTTTTTTACCAAACATAAGAAGTAAAAATGCTGTTAGTGCGGAGCTTTCGTCGTCTATTATCTTCGTATGGAATCCCGCTTAAATGTCTCTAAATCCTTTCTTTCAGACCTGAAAATTCGTAGTCGACTCATTTTGCTGATTGTAGTTCTGGTTATCCCGCTCATTATTCTTGGCACTATCGGATTGATCGGAATCAACAGCTCCAACGCTAGCTTGACAACTGTATACGAAGATCGCCTGGTTCCCACCGGCCAACTTGCTCACATGGATATGCTGTTACAGGAGAACATCCGACAGGTGCATCTCGGTACTAAACATGATCCCAGACTTGAGGAAAGCTCCCTGCACAGTGACCACACTATCAAAAAACATACCGATGCCATTCGTGCCAATACCGAAGCGATTCATAAGTTCTGGAAAGAGTATCTTGCCACATACCTCACGGAGGAAGAGAGAAAGCTGGCCAGGGAGTATGAAGAGAGTGAGAAAATCCTCAACGAAAAAGGATTTCAGGTAGCAATCGACTATCTGGAAGAAGGAAATTACAAAGAGACCAATGTTCTTTCGGCCCGGGGGCTACCTGTTTATTACACGCACGCACGCGATTCCCTGGAGAAACTGCTACAGCTGCAGCTGGATGTGGCAAAGCAGGAGGATCAAAAAGCAGTCTCAAATTTTCGAATCATACTTACCACCAATATCATCGGAATTATCGCAAGTCTTGCTCTGGCTATCATTATGGGTATCATGATTATGGGCAGCGTTGTTCGGCCGGTCACCAATATGGTGGATCGAATGAAGGATCTTGCCGAAGGTGAAGGCGATCTGACGAAGAGATTGCCGGACACCTCCCGTGATGAGATTGGAGAACTGGCACGCTGGTTGAATCGATTCATGATTAAGATTCATGATATTGTGAAAGAAATCGCTAAGAATACGGAGAGTGTTTTTAAATCCTCTGTAGAGCTATCGGAAGCCAGTCAGAGCCTTTCGGCAGGTACGGAGCAGATGTCCGTGCAGTCGTCTAACATTGCCTCTGCAGCAACCCAGATGAGCCAGAACTTCATTGTCATATCCAGTTCCATTGAGGAGATGTCCATCTCCATAGGGGAAGTAGCCAGAAAGGCTTCGGACGCATCGGGTGCGGCCAATCAGGCCGATCAGCAGGCGAAAAGCGCGAATGATATGGTCATTGCCCTGGACCGCACTGCCAATGAGATTGGTACGGTTATCGAGTCCATTGTGAGCATTGCCAGCCAGACCAATCTCCTTGCTCTGAATGCTTCCATAGAGGCCGCTGGAGCAGGAGATGCTGGCAAAGGTTTTGCGGTGGTGGCGGCCGAGGTGAAGGAACTGGCTCATCAGGCTGCTCAGTCATCGGAAAATATCAAGGATAGAATTCGGGCAATTCAGTCCAGCTCCCGAAATGCCATCGATTCAATTGCGCAAATTGCCCTGGCCATATCTCAGGTGAATGAGATCAACAGTGCCATTGCCGCCTCAGTGGAGGAACAGTCCATCTCTTCCAGAGAGATTGCCAACAACGTCGGTCAAACCTCCGAAGCGGCAGGTACGGTTTCTAAAAACATTGAGGGTATTTCACAGGCGGCCAATGATGCAGCAGGCAATGCTCGCATTGCTTCGCAACTTGCGTCATCGCTGGAAGAACTATCATCCAGTTTGAAAAGAATTGTGGAGCAATTCAAGATATAGAAGGTGTTTTCGGTCGATATCAGTTTCGAGTTGTGGTCGACGAGGTATGAAATTTCTACTCAATGAAAATCTTCATCGATTTCAATCCTTTGCTCCAGGAGGGGAAGAACACCGGTACATGTTTGTTCTGCTTTTTCATCTTTCTGCGCCAGTCTGCAGAGGAGTCTCTGTAAAGCTGAAATTCATCAGGCAGGCGTAGCATCAATTTTTCCCAGAAGCTGTAAGATGAGTCGATGAACTCCTGGCGAATCGCACCTGTTTTCTTTGTAAGTGGACATTTGGTTTTCCCGGTATCGTCGTCGGGAAGAGTGAAATCATAGAGATTGGTCAGCCCTACATAAATGCC
>JBNLFC010000140.1:0-8610 GCA_050305335.1 Leptospirales bacterium | reverse complement strand
CCCCTCCTCTTCTGTATCCGTGTTAATCAACCTACGGGCTTTCAGAAGGTCTTGCGAAAGAAGCCGGGCGCCCGTCAACCCCCGCTCTTCATCAATGGTGAACAACAGTTCCAGAGGCGGATGCGATGAAATCTCATCTTTCATCAACGCCACCATGGATGCCACTCCTATACCGTTATCTGCACCGAGCGTTGTATCGGTTGCCTTCACTTCACTGCCCACCATACGCAGGTTTACAGGATCGGACTCAAAGTTGTGCACTGTTTCCTTGTTCTTTTCGCATACCATGTCCACATGACTCTGGAGACAGAGCGGATCTCTGGATGCCCCCACTCCTTTTCCTGGAAGCCGAATTAAAAGATTACCGCACTGATCGTATATTGCTTCACGGTTGCGGGCAATGGCAATACTCTCGATGTAACTCAAAACCTGTTTCTCATTCCCTGAACAGCGGGGAATTCGACTGATGGCCTCAAACTCACTCCAGAGAATGGTGGGTTTCAGCTGAGGATACTGTCCAGCGAAGCTTTCCTTAATCATACCTTAGCAAGGGGGTCCGGCAACTTTCAGTCAAGCAAGATGTTCAAAAAGTCGCTGCTTTGTTTTTTTGGAAAATCTGTGACAGAAATCCCGCACATTTTTTTCTGGTAAAAAAATGAGAAAACCATCTACATCCAGGGCTGCCATCATTTTCGATATGGATGGACTCATGATCGCCTCCGAAAAGTACTATATCGCAGTAGAGGTCCAGATGGCCGAAAAAAGGGGGAGAGTTCTAACGTCGGAAATGGTCTCAAAAATGATGGGAAGAAAGGCTATCGAAGCAATGAAGCTCTACCGCAAAGAGCTTCGACTGAGAGAATCTGCAAAATCCCTTCTAGCGGAACGAGACGCGGAAATGGAACGCATATTTCGATCAAAACTCAAAGCCATGCCAGGTCTGAAGAAAATCATCAATCGATTCTATGGCAATGTGCCCCTTGCCATTGCCACTGGTAACGAACGACGTTTTGTGGACCTCGCACTGAAAAGGCTGGATCTTCAGGATCGCTTTTCGGTGATTGTAGACGGAAGTCAAGTGTCGAAAGGCAAACCCCATCCTGATATCTATAGAAGAGCGGTTTCACGACTTCAGATTTCCCCGGATCGATGTATCGTATTGGAAGACTCCCATAACGGTTGCATGGCTGCTCTAAACGCGGGTTGTATCACCATTGCCGTTCCATCTACAGAGACTCAACACCAGGATTTTTCCATGGTGAAATACCGTGTCCACAATTTGTTGGAAGCCCGGGAGCTAATCGGAAAGACAATCCTTCCAGAGATAGTGTAGAGCATTCGGATCTCCCAACCCTGGAGAAGCTGCCGACGTCTGCCCGGATGAAGGCGACGCTGCATGCATTATGTCCCATAGTTCATGGCCATTGTCCGGCGTAGTATAATAGTACCGGCGATACCGATTAAAAAGTTTTTTTGTGGCCAGTCTGCCCCGAGAATCGGGAACTATCCCACTTGAACGAATGAGAAAGATCAACAAAATACTAATTGCCAACCGGGGGGAAATCTCGGTGCGAATTTCTCGCGCATGCAGCGAAATGGGGATCCGATCGGCAGCCATTTACACCGATGCCGACCGCTGGGCGCTTCATGTGAAAAAGGCGGATGAGGCTTACCGTGTTGGCAGCGATCCGATTCTGGGATATTTGAATGTCCAGGGAATCGTTGCTCTAGCTGTTGAAAACAAGTGCGACGCCATCCATCCCGGCTATGGTTTTCTCTCTGAGAACCCGGCGCTTGCACGTCTTTGCAAAGAGAAGGGAGTCATTTTCATCGGTCCCGATGAAAATGTAATTTTTCGCATGGGAGATAAGATCCAGGCCCGAAAAGCCATGATCGCTGCAGGCATTCCCGTAGTCCCGGGCAGCGAAGGAAATCTCCAGAACCTGGAAGAAACCAGAGAACTTGCCAGAAAAATCGGTTATCCTGTAATGCTCAAGGCCACCAACGGTGGCGGTGGAAGAGGTATCCGACGTTGCAATTCCGAGGAAGAATTGATCCAGAACTATGATCGGGTAATTTCGGAAGCTGAAAAAGCCTTCGGTAAGCCAGAAGTCTTTCTGGAGAAAAGCATCACAGCCCCTCGACACATTGAAGTCCAGATACTGGGCGACCAGTACGGCAACGTCATACACCTTTTCGAGCGTGACTGCAGCATCCAGCGGCGAAACCAGAAACTCATTGAAATCGCGCCATCTCCCGTCCTTACAGATGAACAGCGCAATTACATTGGTGAATTGGCGATTCGTGCGGCGAAATATGTGAACTATACAAACGCTGGCACAGTAGAGTTTCTGCTGGATCAATCCAACAACTTTTACTTTATGGAGATGAATACCCGACTCCAGGTAGAACATCCAATCACAGAGCAGATTACCGGCATTGATCTTGTGCAACAACAGATTCGCATTGCGCGTGGAGAAAAGCTTGCCTACAGACAGAGTGACATTAGTTACCGGGGCTACTCCATGGAGTTTCGTATAAATATCGAAGATCCCAAGAACGATTTTCTTCCTAACTTTGGACGAATCACCCGCTACTACGCCCCCGGTGGGCCCGGTGTGCGGACCGATGCTGCCATCTACACAGGCTATGATATTCCACCCTATTACGATTCCATGGTTGCCAAGCTGGTTGTGAGGCACAATACATGGGAAGGACTCATTATGCGCGGAAAAAGAGCGCTGGACGATATGACCATATTCGGTGTAAAGACCACAATGCCGTATTATGTACAAATATTGAACAATGCTGAATTTCAGGCCGGCAAATTCGATACAGCTTTTGTGGCCAATCACCCGGAGCTTGCAGACTATAAAATATCGCGGCCAAGAGAGTTCATGGTGGCGGCCCTCTCAGCGGCCATTGCCGCTTCAGAAGGATTATAAAACGGAGGATTCATGGGAAAAGTTCAGATATCGGAATTAGTATTACGAGACGGACATCAGTCCCTCATTGCCACCCGTATGCGCACGGAAGATATGTTACCGGTTGCCAAAAAACTGGATCGCATTGGCTTCTGGTCTCTGGAGGTCTGGGGGGGAGCAACTTTCGATACCTGTATTCGCTATTTGAGGGAAGATCCATGGGAGCGACTTCGCGCCTTACGAAAAGCCATTCCCAACACCCGTCTACAGATGCTGCTTAGAGGGCAGAGCCTTCTCGGGTATCGTCACTATCCGGATGATGTGCTGCGTGCTTTCATAAAAAAATCGGCTGACCTTGGCATTGATGTATTTCGCATCTTTGACGCCCTCAACGATATTCGAAATATGAAAGCTGCTATCAAGGAAGTGAAAAAGGCTGGCAAAATTGCAGAAGGTGCTATCAGTTATACCACAAGCCCGGTTCACAACATTGAATACTTCGTCAATATGGCCGTGGAGCTGGCCAATCTGGGATGTGACACCATCGCCATCAAAGACATGGCCAGCCTTCTTACTCCTTTCGAAACCGGTGAACTTGTAAAAGCTATCGTCTCGCAAGTTTCACTCCCCGTTCATATCCACTCACACGCAACATCCGGCCTGGGTAGCCTTGTGCAGATGAAAGCCGTGGAAAACGGCGCTCTGATCCTGGACACAGTCAACTCTTCCTTTTCCGAAGGCGCCAGTCATCCCACCACAGAAAGCATGGTGGCTGCCTTGAAAGGTACTCCCTACGATACCGGTCTGGATCTGGCAGCTATGGAGGAGATTGCTCAGATCCTCAAAGGAATCCGAAAGAAATACTGGCAGTTTGAAAGCGAATTCACTGGAGTTGATACTCGCGTGCTGGTCAATCAGGTCCCGGGTGGCATGATCTCCAATCTAGCCAATCAATTGAAAGAACAGGGTGCTCTGGATCGCATGAACGACGTATTAAACGAAATCCCCAGAGTGAGAGAAGATCTGGGTTATCCGCCTCTGGTGACTCCCACTTCCCAGATTGTGGGAACACAGGCGGTGCTCAATGTCATAACCGGCCAGCGCTATAAATCAGTGAGCACTGAAGTAAAAAATTACTTAATGGGTCGCTATGGTAAAGCGCCAGGTTCAGTGAACAGCCAGGTTCAATCCATTGCCATCGGCAATCAAGAAGTCATAGAAGTGCGTCCTGCTGATCTGCTGCAGGATGAACTGGGCAGGCTGCACGAAGAGATAGGAAGCCTTGCCCGCAACGATGAAGATGTTCTAACCTATGCCATGTTTCCTGATATTGCACGCGCTTTTCTGGAAGAGCGTAATACTGGCATGTTACAGGCCGAAGCACTCCTTCCCAGGGAAGCCCAGGAAGAGTGCCCCAGATCCGCACCCAGCGAATTCAACATCACCATCCATGGTGAGAGATATCATGTTCTTGTTACCGGCAGCGGAAACAAAGATTCCGCAGAACGTCCTTTTTTCATTAGCGTGGATGGTGTGCCTGAAGAAGTTACCCTGGAAGCGTTGAATGAAATTGAGGTAAATAGTGAAAGTGCATCCTCCCCTTACCGCAAAACTTCTCCCGGAAAGCGACCACGCCCCACAGGCCCCGGTCAGGTTGCCACACCTATGCCAGGCGCAATCATCGAAGTCCTTGTGAAAGAGGGGGATTCTGTAAAATCCGGCCAACCACTGATGATCATTGAAGCCATGAAAATGCAAAACGAAATCTTTTCAGAAATCGACGGTACCGTGAAGACGATCTATGTGAAAAAAGGGGATGCTGTCCTTCCCAATGAGACATTGATAGAAATTGGATAGCATAGAAGTGACCGGACCGCCTGGGACGCTATTCTAATCCGTTCCAACGTAAGAGAGATCCGTGGATTCTCCTCATCGGGACCCGAGAAGCTCCTGATAAACATGCAGCGAGGCAACACCGGTATTCTCGTTGCTAAAGTTTTGCACTCGAGTTCTATTATAGTCTCCAAACTTTTTTATGTTTTCATAAGAAAGTATCATCTTACGCAGAGACCCTGCCAGGGCAAAAGCGTCTCCCACGGGTGAGAGATACCCCCCCTTCCCGTCATCTACCATTTCCGGGATACCGCCGCCAGCTGTTGATACCACCGGTAAACCGACAGCCATGGCATCCAGCACCGATGTCCCCAGGCCCTCCTCTTTGGAGCTCATGACAAAAATATTAAATAAATTTAAAAATTTTATCACATCGTTTCGAAATCCGGTGAAAATGATTCTTTTATTCAGTAGCTGATAACCGGATGCCTGAGCTTCCAGCTTGTGACGCAATTTGCCTTCTCCAACGATAAAAAGCCGATAGCGTATTGAGCCAGCCCATTCTCGTTCGAATTTTTCTTCCAGAATATGAATTGCTTCAATGAGTGTTTTTTGATCTTTATGATCTACGCATGCCGCTACATTTCCGAGAATGATCTCATCATCCTGAATCTGAAACTCATTTTTCAGGTCCGTTATATCGGGCGTTCTTGTGAATCGATTCAAATCGATGCCGGAATATGCAATTGATATTCTCTCATCTGGAATGCCATCAAGAATGAGTATTCTCTTAACATTTTGTGATATAGCGAGGTAGCGATCCACTTCTCTACTTTTATATTTGAGTCTGGAAAAAAAGTTTCCTCTGTGCGGAAAATCTACTCTACGGGAAACCACCAGCCTGGCACCGGGATGAAACTTCTTGAGCCATATTCCCAGAGAATGAGCCGCTGCCGTATGGGCATGGATGATGACAGGCTTCTGAACATTCCTGGTAAGCCATCTTGCCATGCGATAAGCGGCAAAAATATCCAATTCACCGTATATCGCCATTGGCATCACAGGAATGCCCGCCTCATCGGCTCTTCTCTCTATTTCCGATCCCGTACGGCAAACAAGTAACTGATCGATTTTAACCGATTTTAACCATTGAGCTAAATAGAGAACCTGCTGTTCCCCACCGCGCCACGTGCGAGCGGTATTGATATGGAGAACAAAAAAAGAATCCCTTATTTTCATCCGTAATTCTTGCTCCCACGGAGTGAATGTGGCCAGTAACTCAGTTCAAAATACCGCCGATTTCACCGGGGTTTAACCTCTCAATGCGCGCCCCGTGAATCTGGACAACTTTTGCGGCCAGGTAATTACCGATCTTTGCGGAATTTATGGGATCGTATCCGTGAGTCAGGCCGTAGAGCACTCCACCGGCAAAGTTGTCGCCAGCTCCATTGGTGTCGACAGCTTTCACATGAAGTCCGGGAACCCGATCAATGCGAGCGTTATGAACGACAATTGCGCCATTAGCACCATCGGTTATGAACACCAGTTCGGCCAGTTCTCCCAGAAGACGGGCCGCATCGTCCAGCTCTTTTGTGTCCGCAAAACTTCTGGCCTCTTCCGCATTGCAAAATACGGCATCGACGAACTCTCTGGTCAGGAAAAAGAAGTCCTGCTTTACCGAATTCACCAGCCAGGCATCTGAAAACGAGAAGGCGATTTTAACATTATGCGCTTTAGACTTATGAAAAGCGCTGAGCACCGCCTCCCTCGTTTTATCAGCAGTCCAGAGGTACCCCTCCGCGTAAGAATACTGGCACCTTTTCAATTGCGACTCGGAAATATCATGATCTGATAGCTCTGTGGAAACCCCCAGGTGAGTGAACATAGTCCTTTCCGCATCGGGGGTCGTGATCACCACACAAGTGGCAGTGGGGAGTCCCTCCTCATCTGAAGGGTGCACGTCAAAATGAATTCCCGCATTCAGTAAGTCCTGACGATAGAACTCACCGTTGGGGTCTCGAGAAACCTTGCCTGTATAAAAACCGCTTCCGCCGCATCGGGCCAGGGCTATCATAGTGTTTGCTGCAGAACCACCGGAACGCAACTCCAGCTCATGGTCTTTTAAACTGTGCAGTAATCGAGCCTGTGTCGACGAATCTACCAGAGTCATTTGCCCTTTATGCAAATCCTGCTCCCGTATAAAATCTTCCTCAACAAACGCCAGTGTATCTACGATAGCGTTCCCCACGCCAAATACATTCATTCGGTCTCCATTCATGATCTGTCCTTGTTGATAAATTCCGGTGAATCCAGCAAGTCAAAAAGGAGACACCGCTGTTCTTAAAAACAGTCCACTCAGACTATTTTCGTTGGACTTCCACCGGCCATTTCGGTAACCTGAACGTATATATATGACCTTCCGGGTATCTCGCTTACTGTTTCATGCGGGACAGACGATTTCTTCTCAATATCTGTCTCATGGGCTGGAGCCGTAAGCTGTTTTTGGTCGGGAGAGAGAGAAAATGAACGAACTCCTTGCGGATTATACAACATACAGGGAAACCGCGGACCGTGAAGCGGGATCACGGATTGCCGCCAGAATGTACCGGGAGTTGAACTACTGGATAGAATATGGATTCCCTTCGGAAGAGTGGGTGGGGGAATTCTGGGATCTCTATTCCAATATGCAAGGCCGTACCAATGACCTCAACGACCTGCTGGACCTCGGCCTGGTCCATACTGCCGAAGCCATAAGCCTGTACAGGGAAAGTGACAACAATGCTTCCGTGGCAGAATTCTACGTACATGAAGCAAAGCTGCCTTTTTTTGCCTTCATTGACGAACCCGGGTATCGGATTATGAAGAATATCGAATTTACAGAAATCGATTTTCTGATTTTCGAAATCATTCAAGGGGATTTCCCTCACGAAGTGGCCCAATCCTTTCTCGTGGAAAACGAATGGGTAGATATCTGGTCCTGTCTTCGATATTTCGACAATCTGGAAGATCGGATCCAGCGCAATCAAATCCTTCATGGTATGCTGCAGAAACGAAAAACCATGCAAGAGCGCCTGATTTTGCTGGCGTATCTTTTCTACTCCGATGGGGAAGCTATCCGCAGACAGGCGGACGACGCAATGGTACCACTGCTTCTGGAATTTCCACCTGAATGGATTCACTCCCTTTTGCTGATAGCAGAAAACTACTTCATTTCCGGATCTCCCTCAGTCAACTGGCAGCAGGACATGTACCCCGCTTTTGAAAACGAGACCATCTTTTTTTTAATCGCTCTTTATGAGATCACCCAGTCTGATCTTACACCAGGCTGGATCAGTCTGCTGGAAAAAGGGCTTTCCACTATCTGGACTTATCCCTATCCCGAGCCAGACGGCAACATGAAAATTCATCAGCCCATTCAGGAGTTCACCGCCAGCATTCTGAGCCTTCTCGGTGATAGTGAAATAGAGCAAATTTTGAACACTTCGTTGATTATTCCACTGTTCTTTGAGAATATGAATCGATACAATAACGAATCGTTCCATCAATTTCTGACCGCCTTCTCCCTTCATGAAGAATTGCTGCTTCAGGAGTTGAATCTTGCCATGCCTTCCTTCATTGATAAAATGAACGAGAAAGATTTGCTACAGGGTCGCATGCAGGAGATTGCCACCTATTTTGGAAAAGAGATAAAAATCCAGAATGGAGTACCTTTGATATTGCACTCTGATGGAAGTATTAATTGAACAAATATTGATTTACGGTGGGGCTACAGTATTGATAGCCACCGTGATTTATTTTTATATAAAAAGCATCAGGAAAAGTTCGAAAGAAACTCATCGCAAAGTTGCTGTTG
>JBNLFC010000139.1:0-8625 GCA_050305335.1 Leptospirales bacterium | reverse complement strand
CTGGATCTGGTCGATCTATACTGTAAGAGCGAAAACGGATCCATGGAGCATAAAAAAGCGGGAGACCATCGGCTCTTTACTCAGTTTGACCAGCCTTACACAAATCCCGTGTTTCGAATTCATCTGGAGAAGGGGGAGGAGCGAAGCTGTTATCTTCAGGTAAAATCCACCAGCGTGATTACCTTTGAAGTCGACGTTTCGGGCCCCCGGACCTTTACAGATAAGCGAACATGGAATAATGTATTTTATGGATTTTATTTTGTTTTTGTAATCATTTATGTATTGTACGTCCTCTATTTAAGCAAGAGCCGTAGACATACCACCTTTCTTTACCTCATTCCTCTCGCCCTGGCCATATATTTTTATAAATTCGCCATTGGAGGCAATACCTATCTTTTCTGGCCCCGGAGACCCTTTTTCCAGGATCGTCTTTTGCTTTTAACGGCCATTCCTATGCCTTTGTTCATGAATAGCTTCCTTCGCAGTTATCTGCAATTAAAAGAGAGACAGCCATTTATGCACAGGATCTCCTATCTGATTCAATTCGTTTTGATCACACTTTGTTACGGTTTTTTCGACTACAATATCACCTTCATTCGTATCGGAATCTGGATCACTCTTGCTGTTCTGGTCTTTTTCGTACTGGTGACGATACGGGCCTCCCGCATGAGACAGAGTGGCACAAAGTATCTCATGGTTCTCTGGTTTTTTTTCGGCGTGGCTGCTTTTGTGCGCTTTTTTACACTCCTCGGATATATCCCCTATCACCGATGGGGTTATGACGCCTCCTTTATACAGTTTCCTGCCGTTCTTTTACTCTTATTAATATCTGTTTTTTCTAACTATCGCAGTTTGATGGATCGTTATCAAAACCTCGAAACAAATTACGAAAATTTGAAAGAGAAACTTGCGGTCCGCGAAGGGAGAAAAGTCCATCGGGTTACCGGAGTTGATGTGGAAGGATGCGTTCGCAAAATAGATCAACTTGTAGAAACGGACGAATGTTTTTATGAGATGGAATTCGGACTCAATGCGCTAGCGGAAAAGCTGGCCATTCGCCCCGATCAGCTTTCGCAAATCCTCAACCAGGAGCTGAAAATATCCTTTACTCAATTCCTCCGTGCAATCCGGATCCATCGCGCCTGTCGGCTGATGAAGGAGCATCCGGAAAAAAATGTGACCGAGATCTTTCTCGACTCGGGTTTTTCTTCGAAGAATCCTTTTAATATCGCGTTCCGGGAACTGATGGGAGTGACCCCCCGAGAGTATCGAAACAAAATAGATGCGGAGAAGAACAAAAAAACTGGGAATCATAGTCGTGATGAGGGACCGTGATGGAGGAACCCCTTTGTGTTTTGTTATTAAAGCTTTTTTATCTGATTCGTGAAAGGGCGCTGCTCAGTTGCCCCGCATAACTTCTTCCAAACAAAATCAAGTGCACCAACAGGGGATAGATCTGCCAGAAGGGAACTCTTTCCTGAAAACCGGGTGGTGATCCTGTGGATTCAGCGATTTTGCTGAGTTCTGATGATGCAATGGGAGAGCCGAAGAGCATGAGCATGGCAAGGTCCTGTTCCGGATGGCTATAGCAGGCTGAAGGGTCAATGAAGAAGATAGACCCTTCACGGGTTATGATTAGATTCCCGCTCCACAGATCGCCATGGATCAGCCGTGGACTGGTTTTATCCAGTTGCCACACTTCAATTTTTTGCTGTGTTGCTTTTTCAATTTCTGCTGATATCTTTTGATCCAGTAGAGAACGTTCTCTGGCCATACGGACCAGATACGCTATGCGAGCATTCAGCCAGAAATCAGTGAAATCTTTGCGCATGCCAGAAGGTAGCGGTACAGACGCAATGTAGGAGTTCCATGGAGTCCCCCATGTCTGGCCCGCTGTTGCGTATATATCAGTGAATAGCCGTAATCTATCCTCCGGTGTAGTTTCTCTTTTTTTTCCGGCGGATGAGGAAGTTTCGAGCCACTCCATGCCAAGAATAGCCACGTTATGGATTACCGAATATCCGATGGGCCGGGGCGTCGGCCAGCCTTCCTTGTGAAGAGCTACCAGCCCTTTCCACTCGCTCAGAGCCATGGGTTCTTCAGGAATCAGCTTGATAAATAGACCACCGGCGCGATAAATCCGGGAACCTCCATGGCTGGAGCTGACGGGAGTAATTTCTGGTGTGGCCTCCGGAAATGCAATGGCTGGAGCCGATCTTTGTTGCCATTCCCCGATGGCGCGCTTTATAAGCGAAATCTCATTCATAGAGTTTCCGTAATGTTGTATCGAACAATGTCCTTCGATCTCTTTTCTATCCTCTCAGCAAGTGAAGGATCTTTGGTAAAAAAGATGAGCTGGGATTTTGTCTCCTGCTGGTATTCACCGAGTATCTTCAAAGCGCCGTCTACGCGCACTTCATCCAGAGTGATAAAAGGGTCGTCCAGAATCAGTATGGGATCACCATGATTGGAATCAAGGTTTCGCTTTGCCAGCGCCAGCCGTGTGGCAAAGACAAATGCATCGCGACTACCGCTGGAGAGATGACTCAAAGAACGCATGGTGCCACCTGCATCCTCGATGGCCAGTGAATCCTCCTGGAATGAGTTCAGCTCCACCGCACGTTCTCTTTCAACAAGCCTGGAGAATTTTCCGGCAAAGTCTCCGGCAATTTCGCGAAAAAGGGCGCTCTGGTCCGATGCTATTGCTGAGAAAAGCGTTGCTGCTCTGGCCGCTGCCTTTCTATCCAGTGCCATCTGCTCCAGCTCATTTTCCAGTGGAACTATTCGCTGTTCCAGCTTATGAATTTCCCGGTTCAGGCCGGTCATACTTGTTCCCAGCTCTCCTTCCATATTGCCACTCGTTTTTGCCAGTTGTCTGAACTCATGTTCCAGATCCTTGCGATGTTGTCTGAGCTCAGAGATTTCATTGCGACAGCGTGATAGCAATCCCTGGTCGCTTTCTCGATCTTCCACGCCAGTGCGATCCATTTCGGCAAGTTTACGCTCCAGTTCCTGAGCAGCTTTGAGCATCGTTGCCGGGAGGCTACCGGACTGTAAAAAGGCCTCCCGGTCCGACATTGAGTTTGCAGAGGCATTGCCTGCCGCTCGCCCTCTGGTTTCCCATCTCGCTATCAGTTCGTTGAGCTGCTTCCAGCCAACTTCAAAACTATTACGTTCTTCGATATATTGATCTCTGTTCTGTACGCGGTATTTTGTTAGCCATTCTTTCACCCGCAATTGAGCTTTTTCTCGCTCTTGAATCAATCTCTCCCTGGTGTTCTGTTCGTCCTGTAGCTGGTTTTTCTGGAGACCTGAACGTTTTTCCAGATCAACAGAACGGTTCCGGTATTGCGAAAGTTCCATTTCCTGCATTTGTAAAAACTGTTCCATCCCGTTCAAAGTTTTAACTGGAGGAAAGTCTGAAAAACGAATTTTCCAGCTATCACACAGGTCGTTTAACAGATTTTCTTCCGCTCCAGCGTCGACCTTGCTGATCTCTTTTCGGGACAAAAGAGCGACAGTCAGACCTATTAGAATCAACGCTGTGGGAGAAAAAATGATCCAGGCATGAAGTTGGGTGAATGCGTTAAGGAGGAGCACTGCTACGGTTCCTGTCAATGCGACGATCCCTCCGGTCCACATGCGCATTCGATCGTAGGTGACACTGCGTGACATTGGAGGGTGAGAGCGAAAAGTTTGAATGCGTGTAAGTAAGTTTAAAGCCAGTGAGGATTTCTCTACCAGTAGTGCTTTCGTCTCTTTGTGCTGGAGAATTTCCCTCTCCAGCTCTTTGATGTCTTCGCGTAGTTTTTCAATTCCTCCATCGACGGAAGCCAGTCTGGCAGAAAATTGTGAAATGGGAGACTGGAGTAAATCCAGTTCACCGATGCTGTTTTTTGAATAGAGCAAACTCTTTTTAAGCTTTTCGTGTGCCCTTTCAGCATTCCGGATTAAAGTGAGCTCATCACGTATGCTTTGTCTTTGCATTATCTCTGACTCTTGCCTGATTAGCTCTTCCAGAGATTGAATTTGTTTATCCAGGTTGACCTGCTTCTGGTTCAGCTCTTTTTGTCGACTATCCATAGCGGAAAGTTCGCTTCGTCTTCCCAGAATAGCATCTCTTCTGGCAATGGTCTCCCTCAGTTCTTCCCGGCACTCTTTCAACTCGGTCGATTTTTTATGAATCGCTTTAACATGGGTCAGATTCCCTTTTTCCTGAGACAGGCGCGTGAAATGCTCCGCAGCTTTTCCGGGATCAATTCCATGTGAAAACAGATTGCTTTTCACTCGCTCCAGCCAGTTGCCGCTAAATTCCAGATGAATGGAACCAGAGCGAATGGAGTATAAGTGCAAGAACTCTTCTTCAGTGATCTCCGGTAAAAGAGTTCCTTTTGTTGCAATGGCCTCGGACTGGATCTGGTCGCCATACCTTGACCTGAGCTCTTTGCCCGGTTTCTGGTTTTTTTTAGGTTTACATAGCGCATAAAAAAGAGCATCGAACAGGGTGGATTTTCCTGCCTCGTTTTCTCCATAGAAGAGAGTGGTTGCTCCAAGGTTGAACTCCTGGTTCAGATATCGTCCGAACTTTTTCAGTTTTAATTTTGCTATCATCGTTCTCTCTCCATGGCTTCTTTTATATAAAGAAGACCCATCTCCCTGGCACGCATTTGCACGCGAAGTTCCTCCTCGGAGCTCACAGCCTCAGCAGGGGCATTCTCCCACAATTGAAGGAAATCCCTGGCCAGTGGATTGGTGGAGAGTCCCGGTACAACAGCCACTCCCTCCTTGCGGACTTCCAGCACCCTGCACATGGTTTTCAGTTCCTCTTCCCAGGCCTCCAGTTCCCTGCGAAATACCACCTCTTCTTCCACAATGCCAGAAAGCTGGACCTCTAAATAATCGTTCTGACTTTCAGTGAGATTCAAAGATGAGATGGGTGGAAGTTTCCCTTCCAGGCTCAACGGTAAAACCAGTTCTCTGTACTGTCCGGCCGATGGTAGTTCCAGGGGTGTGATCTGCATATTTGGTTGAGTTTCGATTAATAGCACCTGACGCGGACCTTTTTCGCCAGCCCGCCATACTCGGGCCGAGCCGGGGTAGCGGGCTGGAGTGGTTCCTATAGAAAAGCTTCCAGCTTTGTGGATGTGTCCCAGCGCTATGTAATCGGGGTGGGTCGCCAGAAGAAGTTCGGGATCTAAAAGTGAGCTTTCCGCCTCTTCATCGTTGACCCTGGGAATGGCTCCGGGAAGACCCCCATGGGCAACCGTTATTCGAAATTTGTCCGATCTGGATGGAAAAAGTTCCCGATTTATTTTCCCGTAGTCTTTCTGGTATGGAATACATAGCAATTCCACTGAGCTTCCCCCTCCTTCAAAAGAAAAGAGTTGAAAGGGCTTTTGTTGGGCCACAAGGAGAGGTAAGTGATCCAGACTTGCCAGAACCCCCTTGTCTTTCCCACGCTTGAGCTCCTCATGGTTACCCGGAAGAAAGAGAGTCTGAATACCTTTACTTTCTACGGCCTGGCGTACAGAATTGTGAAGGCCATGCGCATCGGCCAGCGAGTCATAAAGATCCCCCGCAATCAAAAGCAGGTGAACCTTTTTTTGAACGGAAATTGTCAAAATTTCATTTAGAACCGAAAGAGAATACTCCCTGTCAGATTCCGCAAGGTGAAGATCGCTGCAGTGAATGATTCTGGTCAAGAGACCCTCCTGTGGACTTGATAGGTCCGGGCAATATTATACATGGCAGGTGTGACAGAGCCGATATTTCGCAAAGAAAAAAAGCCGCATTGCTGGCAGGAGTTCTTTTTCTCTTAACTTACGGAGTGCAATTATTGCCGTCACCGTTTGCCATGCTTCATGGATTGAAACAACCTGAAAACCCATGGGAGGTCTCTTCTAAACATAAGAAGAAACCATTCCTGAAACCCGGCAGAGATGAAACGTGGTATAAGTTGTGAATTGACCATTTTCCCGGTATGCTTGCAGATCGGTCTATGATCATCCATCTATCCCGGTTGGCTTTTTACTCTCTCTTCTTTCTGGTATTCTATGGCTGCATTTTTTCTCCCACCAGAGATTCTCGCATTTCAGCGTTTGAGATGAATCTTCAGGTAGAGCAGGCGGCAGAGAAGACGTTTCCAGAGAGTTTGAAATATTCCTCACTGCAAGCCTATTTTGATCATCGTTATGGCATTTTTATCCAGGCGGATTATAGTGCCTATGTGAATCCCATGGACAAGGGACCTGACTATTACCAGGACTTGAGCCGGGGGGTCATCCTGGCTCATCGCCTGAGCCGGAGTGCTTATCTGAGGCCGGAGCATAAAATCGTTGTGGCAATTCATTCGCCCATTCTGGAAGTCGTGCGTAGCTGGTCAGTGGAATATCTGCGCCGATTTGAGGATCCGGCAAAGATTCCGGAATATGATGATAAGGCGACGATAAACGACCGGCTTTACATCTACAACGGCGTTGAGAAAAGGGAAGGCTCCTATCCCGACTGGTCTGAAATTCATGATGTACAGGGGAAACTCTTAAAAGAGCTGGAAGAACGGAAATACAGTGCCAGCGGATTTCTTTTGCCCCAGGTGGGTATAGTTTTCATGATTCATGCCCCATTGAGTAACATAGATCGTGAATATATGAAAATATTCCATAACAAGGCCCACCAGATGCTATATCCCTTGAAGCGATTCAGTCCGGCCTTGATTCTCATGTTCCGTGATGCGGATCGGCGTATGATACTCATGCAAGATCTTACTAAAAAGGAAAAAAATCGCCTGTTCCCTGTGGTTTACAAAAAAGATGAGTAATCTTCTATAAATATATATTTTCAAGAGGCAAGATTTAACACGATTCATTGCTCGACCCTCGCTCATGACATTCCTCATAAACCATTAACAGGGGAGATCAAGAATCGGGCATTTTGCTTCGCAGTACAACGCATCCATAAGGTAAATTTGTCCGAACCAATTGCTCAACTATTGATATCGTCGCCAGGCCGGACGCAACACAGAAGTCTTTCCTTTATTCCAGTTAGCCAGGGGCTCTTATCAAAAACGCTGAATTCTAAATCCAGGTTTTTACGTAACGCCAGGTTTTTTACGCAACTTTTCTAAGTTTTCCTGGAATTCTTCCGGGGAATTTTTCATGCATCCGGAATTGTTTAACCTGATAGCCGGCTATTGAAAGTCGTGGGCGAAAAAAACGAACAATCTCCCGGATTCATTTGCATGATGATTGATTACGTCGAAAGCGATTTCGAGTATGGTAATATCTCTGTTATTGTTCTGGCCTCAGCGGAGGTTAAGAATCTTCATTCAATCATGGTCTAAACAGATGTATGGTTCTTACAGAGATATTAATGTCTCTTTCTATGGCAGAAGAGCGGAGGTTATAAAGTAGAGTGAAGTTATCAACATTCAAAAAGGGGATTCATCCCAGTGATTTCAAAGAGCTCTCTTCTCAAAAAGCAATCGAGAGTCTGGAACTTCCATCAGAGGTATACATTCCACTTCAGCAGCACATAGGTGCCATTTGCAAACCACTGGTGCAAAAAGGGGACGCAGTCAAAACCGGACAGATCATTGGCAATAGTGAAGGGCGAGTATCCAGCCCGGTCCATGCTACTGTAACAGGTACTGTGCAGAAGATTACGCAACATCTCCATCCCATGGGTGCGCGGGTAGAAATGATTGTAATCCAGCGGGATGGTGAAGATCAATGGGAGCTGATAGATCATCCGGCAGACTGGAAAACAGCATCTTCTGAAGAATTAGTTAAAATCATACATCAGGCAGGCATTGTAGGTCTGGGAGGTGCCACGTTCCCGACTCATGTCAAACTTGTGCCTCCTCCCGAAAAGAAAATCGATAGTTTTGTCCTCAACGGTGTGGAGTGTGAACCATACCTTACTTCGGATCATCGCATCATGGTAGAAGAGGCAGAAGGAATTCTGGAAGGTATGGCCATCATGATCAAGATTCTGGGTGGTCCGGCCGGATACATTGGAATTGAGAATAATAAGCCCGATGCCATTGAAACCATGCAGCGTATGGTGAAAGAAAAGGGTTACGATTTCAAAGTAGTACCGCTGGCTGTGAAATATCCCCAGGGTGCTGAGAAAATGCTGATCTCCGCTGTTCTCGGACGAACTGTTCCCGCAGGCGGGCTACCCATGGATGCCGGAGTGGTGGTCAATAATGTTGCTACAGCGCTGGCTGTGCGAAACGCCGTTGTGGAAGGAAAGGCTCTTGTGGAAAGAGTGGTAACGGTCACAGGCGATGCGGTAAACGATCCGAGAAATATTCGAGCGCGTATTGGTACTCCATTTAAAACGCTGGTAGAAAAGGCGGGAGGAGTAAAAAAAGAGGTGCGTGAGATTTATCAGGGCGGACCCATGATGGGGATCTCTCTGTACGACTTTTCAGCGCCCATTATCAAAGGGACCGGTGGTGTTGTCTGTAACACATTTGCTCGAAGCAAGGCCAATGATACGAAGGCATGTATTCGCTGTAATTCATGCGTCAGAGTCTGCCCTGTTCATCTGCTTCCTACCCGGATTGCCCGACTATCGGAAGTGGGTATGGTGGAAGAGGCGAAGGTGATTGGTTTAACATCA
>JBNLFC010000138.1:0-8629 GCA_050305335.1 Leptospirales bacterium | reverse complement strand
CAATATGACCCATCCAGAATAGAATTGCAAAAAGGAAAATCATTGTAACGGGAATCCATTTATTCTGTTTCAGAAATTCCTCCAGGCTCCATTCCTGTACGAAAGTCATGATCACAATTCCGGCAATGATTGCATCAAAACGCGTGTGAAAGGAAAAGTAGATTGTAGAATCGACATTGGCCCGGTGGGTAAAACCGGAGTAAACCATCAGTCGAAAGAAAAAGGGCAGGCTATACAAAAAAAGTAGAAATAGCAGTCTGGTGTTTTTGCCTGTTCGAAAAAGGAAAACAGACGCGATCACAGGAAAAATCAGGTAAAATTGTTCCTCTATGGATAAAGACCAGGTATGAGGATGAAGGCCCTGTACATAGTCTGTAATGTATAGTAAATCGAATATGCCTTTATAAAAAAGATTTTCATTAGTGCCAGAGGGTAGGATCATCGGATTGGAGCGGTGAGCCAGGAAGAACAGCAAGGACAGAAGCAGAAAAAAATAGTACGCTGGAAAGATGCGAGAAGTTCGCTTTTTAAAAAAAGTCCAGAACGATATTTTTCCGTTCAACTTCCATTCGCGATAGAGTCCAAGAGATATCAGATAGCCACTCAGGACAAAGAAAAGGTCAACACCGGAACGAATGTGCACAAGAAAGCGATCCAGCGTGGGGTGGGGGCCGGGAATTATTGTAGCAGCAACATGGAAGTGATGTAGAATGACCATCAGAATAGCAAGAGCTCTGAGTCCATTCAGAGATGGGATCTCGCCTGATCGAATGTTGTAAAGAGGAGTAACTGTATGAATGATCTGTCGAGCAAAGCTTGCAAACTGGCCTATTCGATGGGTGTTACTGTTGTCAAGCATAGCGCTACGCTAGAACTTAAGCGGGATTATGCCTGTGTAAACAAAAAACTGTGTATTTTTAACTAAAGACTTTTCCGTAATTGCCTCCCGCTAACACATGAGTATTGCCAGCAAGCAGAATTTCGTCAGAAATTGAATAACGCTACCAATGGGTGCTTTGGTATGTTTTATTTTCTGCCTGTACACTGAAAACGTGTGGCAAAGATTGGAAGATTCGAAGCACATTCAATAATTGTATGAGAAATCTCATTAGACGTACGGGATACGGAACTCGATTGATTCTGATCGTCTCAATTCACATTTTCTTAATCATGCTAAACGGATACATCACCTTCAGGGGCATTCAGTCCATGGAACTCGATGCCCGCGTTATTAATCAGACAGGCGTTATACGTGGCGGTGTGCAAAAAATCTCCAAACTGGAGAGTAACAATCAAAGAGCGGATCAAGATATTGCGATTGTGGATTCGATTTTTAACGATTTTTTAAAAACGGATCGTAGAAATCTGGAAGCAAAGAATATGCACTATTTCATAGAAGCGCTTTATAAATTACGTTCGGAATGGGTGGTATTGAAAAGGACGATTTATCTATACAGAGATAATAACTCACAGAAGAACCGCGATCGAATTATAAGAGAGAGCGAAGAGTTCTGGAGTCATGCTAACGCGACTGTAGAACTGGCTCAAAGGTTATCCGAGACAAAATTGCATACCTTTCAAATGATGTTTTTTATTTTTTTTATAGATTTTCTCCTGATTATGGCAATCATAGGGCTTATCAACTCTACAATCCGCCACAACCTGGAAAAGAGCTCTCGTATCGACTCTTTAACAGGGATCTTCAATCGCAAGGTTTACAACGAAGAGATTGTCACAGAGATTCATCGAGTGCGCCGTTATGGAGGCGACCTTGCTCTGGTGATCATGGATGTAGATCACTTCAAAGAGATCAATGATGAGTTTGGCCACAATGCTGGTGATCGTGTTCTGGTTCAGTTTTGCTCTGCTATTCAGGGAATGATTCGAAAGAGTGATTTTTTCTGTCGCATTGGCGGAGAAGAATTTGCCATCATTGCGGCACACACCTCCCTGGAGGGTGCACGCTCCCTGGGCGTGAGTATTTGTGAAACTATTGAGAAGAACGATTTTGGATTGAGACGGGGCATAACCGTCAGCATTGGAATTGCTGTATGGGAGGCGCCTGACGATGCCGAATCAATGTTCAGGAGAGCCGATATTGCTTTATACCAGGCTAAGAGTGAGGGACGCAATCGAGTCTGTAGCGCTTGAACTGGAGAGTTGTTGCTACGTCTGGAAAACATTTGTTGCTTGTGGGAGAGGCTATTGCCTCCTTTCAGAAATAGAGAGTGAGTGCAAAGCATCATGCAAAGCAATGGCTTTATGAGTTTTGAACCTGGCACTGCCAGCTCTTACTCGCGGTAAAATCCGAATATCGAAGAAGTGGTCCGGGTAAGCTTCTGGTTGAGCGTACTATTCGCGCAGCCATAGAATCCGGCTATGATAAGATGCTTTTATGGACTCAGACATCTATGATGGCGGCACAAAGGTTGTACGAGTCCAGTGGTTTTCAACTTATACCGGACAGAGATTTCGTAATTCCCGGCAAGCATTTTCTATTTTATGAGAAACTTCTCAAGTAGCGAAGATCAACTCTTTCAGTATTTTCGTTTCGCCTATCTTTATGTGTTTGAACTGACCTTCCGGTAATCCCTTTGCTTTCGTGGCTTCCGCCAGTAGCTGAATCGGTTCCAGAAATGGTTCATGGGTAAGCTGGAAGGTGCCCCAGTGGATGGGAATGGAGAGGGCCGATCGTATATCTTTATGAATCATCACGGCCTCCGTCGGATTTACGTGCTGGGGTGACATGAAATAGCGTGGTGCATAAGCACCTATTGGAATCATTGCCAGGTGATAGGGTCCGGTGCGGTGTCCTATCTCTTTAAACTGCGTTTCGTTGTAAGCCGTATCTCCGCCAAACCAGGCTCGAAAACCATCAATGGATACGGACCAGGATCCCCAGAGACTCCGGTTGGTATCCCAGGGAGCACGTTTTGACCAGTGTATGGCAGGCGTGAACGTAATCTCTGCCTCGTTGTGGAACTGGTGAGATTGCCACCAGTCCAGTTCAACGATTTTTTCAGAGCGAATTCCGCGCTTTCGAAACCATGCACCGAGGCCCAATGGAACGTACCAGACCACAGAGCTTCCAAAAAGATCCACAGTGCGATGATCCAGATGGTCGTAGTGATTGTGGGAAATTAAAACAAAGTCGATTTTCGGCATATCACTGAAGGCAAGAGCGGGTGGAAGATATCTGCCAGGAACACCGAAATTCATGGGCGAAGGATAGTCGGTCAGATGAGGGTCTGTCAAATAGTTGATCCCCCTGTACTGCACAAGCATAGTAGCATGTCCTATCCATGTTGCCCTGGGTGATTCGGAGGTGGAATGGATGAGCGCCACATCAGTCTGTTTTTTGATAGATTCGACTTGTTTCTGTTCTACCTGCGGATATGGACCTTCTTTGAGGCGCATTTTCAGCCAGCGTGGAAACGAGGCGGTGCTTGTGCTTAAAAATGCTGTCTTTCCGTGATGTTCTTGTTCCTCATTCATAAAGCACCCCGCTTTTATGCCATGCGGCATAAAACATGTACCCATTTCATTAAAATTCAATGTCATCGATGCGAATATCCACTCAGCATTTTCCCCATCGTATTCAGCGTATTTCTATTGCCCATGGTAGATGAAATCGAAAGTTTTTCCAGGCAATTGCCGCTGAGTTTTAACCTACTGTGAGTTTCGTTTCTCGGTTATTTGATGGCATAGAAGCCTGACTGCATATAAGAGTGCCAGAATAGTTCTACGGTGCGAAACCCGGTCTCGGTGAGCAGGGTGATGTGCTCTTCGATGGTAATGGGAAAGTAGGCCACATCGAAACGAGAAAGCTGTTTTTGAACGGTAAGTTCATCGACTCCATGTTGCAATTGAAATTGTTGCCAGTATCGCTTTGCCGTTGTCAAACCTTCCGTGGTGCGAGGTCGGGTATTTTCGAAAATCACAAAGATGCCTTCGTTTTTCAGGAGTTCATAGGATCGTTTAGTAGCCTTGATTCTTTCAGATTTATTTAAATAGTGATGGGATTGGATGGCCGTTACGACGTTGAATTGTTCGTTCCATAGAGCTGATAGTTGCCCTGTTTCCAGAGGTTCAAGAACATGAACTCGTGGGTTGTCCTCTGGATGCAGTTTCTGTGCAGCCTGCTGCAACATGGAAGACGAAGGATCTGCCAGATAAAAAATAGTATGCGGAAAGATGGAAAGGGCTCTTTCTACGAAAGTTCCGGTTCCGCACCCGGTATCAAGCCATGCATCGGGGTTTTTATTTAAAGAGGAAACCAGGTGGATAGTCTCCTCATGAAATGAGCTATAGTATGGAAGTGTATTGGCTACGCCGACGTCGTAGCCTGCGGCGGTGTGAGGAGTTGAATTATCCATAAAGATCCATTAATTCAGTATTTGACGACGAGAAGTTTTTACATGATGACAATCCGTTTTAGAACATGATCAAAAAGCGTAATGGAGCTTGCAAGAATATGGCTTCTCCATGAAAGAGATTCCGGAAAATACATTTCTCGAAAATCCTTTCGAATTATCTGGCAGGCCTTACGGGTTGTACAACCGTATTGATGAGCCTGATTTTCCAGAAGCGTAATGTGTATGGATCGAATGGACCCCTTTGTTGTTTGAGTATCCATGGTACCGTACTCAACAACCATAGGAATGTAGGCAGTTGACTCTGAAACCAGCTGGCCAACATATTCGCAAAACTCTCCATGAACAGCATAAGAGTTAGCATCTGGCCAGTCGACTTTGTAGCCTTGAAAAAGTTCTTCGGTCCATTTGCGCACTTTTTCATTGGGAGGCGAATTGGGAAAGAGGTGTGCCTTGCCGCGTTTGCCAAAGCCTGTGTGGAGATCGATAATAGCAACCACCCGACGTCCAACAAGAACGCGCTCAAAAAGTGGATCCAGCAGGGCTCGTTGCACTGCGGGTTTGCTTCCGCCATAGAAGATACCACGGGGAAAGCGATACTGGCCCTCTAGAACCGCCTGACGCAATGGTGTCATTCCCTTTGTAATAATTGCCCGGAGGGCTCTCAACGGGAAGGTGAGGCTCAGGACTGATTCCGGGTTCGCTTTGCCTTCCGGGTTCAGCAAAGAGTAAACGTCAACATAACCGGGATTTGGCGTTGAATAAAGAGCCGGGCTTTTATCAAAGTTACGATTCAGGTCTACGTTGTTTTCTGTAACACGTCGAAATTCTTGCATTCCATAGGGGTTGATGCCGTGGAGAAAAAGAAGCTCAGGCCTTTTTTTTGCCTGGATCACCAGTTTTCTCATGACCACTCTTTGTACTGCACTACCAGCATAGCCCTCCACCCCATGCAGACCCGATGTCATGATGAGCAGACGATCCCTGGCACCGGGTGTAGGCGGTACGTCGCAGAGGTCTATGGTTAGCTGTTCCTTCCCTCCGGGAACAGGAATAGCAGCTGCTACAGTTCCCGGGATATTCTTTTGAAGGAAAATGCATGCATCTCGAAAGGCTTTGCGGTTTGCCTTATAGGAGTTCCGGTAGTAACCGCTCAGTTCTTGATCCACAGGCCAGGAGTCATGGTAGGTGGGCGGAGTTATGAGCCAGAAAACTCCAGCCAGCAAAGCTGCCGCAACAATCCCGGAAGCGGCCCATATAAAAAGGAGCTTTTTCTTCACAGGCATGAATATCAGATGGCTCTGGCCAGCAGTCATCTCTTTTTGCAGTATGCGCTCTTTTCTTTCAGCATTCATATCTTGTTTTAAGAAATCCCGGAAGCTGAATATGGTTGACCTCTCCGGAATACCCGAACACCTTACGTCTACCCATGACCATCAAGCTGACGGAAAAACAGAAGATCAGAATTCTCAACTCAGATGACGTATATCGCGTAATGCAGGATATACTCCGCCGTGAGAATAAAATCGATCGAGAGAAGGAACACTTCTGGATGATCGGCCTTGCGTCTAACAATCGCATTCTCTATATCGAGCTGGTGAGTATGGGAGGCGTTAGAGCAACTACGGTTGAGCCCATGAATGTCTACCGGGTTGCAGTGATGAAGGGTGCGGTTTTTGTGATCATGGTCCATAATCACCCCAGTGGAGAGGTAACTCCTTCGGATGCGGATAAGGATCTAACGGATCGACTGATTCAGGTCGGCCGTATTCTGAATATCCAGACTCTGGACCATCTGGTTATCTCGCCCCGTACTTTCGTAAGCTTTGATGATATTGGTTTAATGGATCAACTCAAGGCGAGTACCAAATGGGTACCCCAATATGAACTGATTACACGCATTCAGGCGGAAGAAAAAAAGATCAGAGAAGAAGCAGTGCGAGAAGCGGAGTCAAAGGCCCATGTGAAAGGTCGTGCGGAAGGGCGAACGGAGGGTTTCCTCGAGGGAGAGAAAGCAGGCATTCTCAGAGGAAAAAGAGAAGGTGAGAAACGCGGGATCACAAAAGGAAAGCGTGAAGGGAAAAAAGAGGGGGAAAAAGAAGAGAAGATCAAGCTGGCACACCGCTTAAAAAAGGACAAATTACCGGCGGTAAAAATCAAAGAATATACAGGATTATCTCTTGCTGAGATCCGAAAACTGAAGTGAGGTGAAATCGTTACAGTCATGAAACGAATGTCGCTGAATTCTTGTGTGCCAGCAAGGCTCTGTTTATGAAGCACCTCTATTGCAAAACACCTCAGGAGTGGCGGAAATGGTTGAAGAAGAACCATGATCAAGAATCTCTTGTCTGGTTGGTCTTCTTCAAAAAGGATAGCGGCAAACCTTCGCTCCAATATCAGGAAGCTCTGGACGAGGCCCTCTGCTACGGTTGGATCGACAGCATTCTTAAAAAGCTGGATGAAGACTCCTATGTGCGCAAATTTACGCCGCGAAAACCCCATAGCAATTGGTCAGCGACCAACAAAAAGCGTGTTCAAGAACTCATTGACGCAAAAAAGATGACCCGGTGGGGTCTGGCAAAAATTGAAGCTGCCAGAGAAAACGGAATGTGGGAAAAAGAGGATCGTCCACAGATCAATCTGGATCTCCCGGAAGAGTTAAATGCTGCTTTCGCGAAAGAGCCGAACGCAAGGGATTACTTTGAAACGTTAGCACCTTCCCACAAAAAACAATACATCGCATGGATTGCTACAGCAAAACGACCCGAGACCAGAGTAAACCGGGTTCAAAAAGCCATAAAGATGTTAAATACAAAACAAAAACCAGGATTGTTCTGACTTTCCAACAAGCTCTATGGTTTTACATTTCGTTGACGTGTTTTTGGATCGCCCAGGTCAGGAAGAAAACTTTTTAATAGCTTCTTCTATGCTATGTACAAAGATGGTCCGGCTGGATCTATTGCTTTCGCGAATGAAGTCATGAAGGCTTTTGCTGCTGTATTCAGAAAAGTCTCCAATAACGGCTAACCTGACATTGTAGTTGCTAATTTTCTGCAACATTTCGCCGGCAAATTTCGTTTTCAGGTCGAAAAATGCGGCGGGTAGCATCGCCTTCTGCAAGATCACAATGCCGGTAGGTACATTGGCTATGACATCCAGAATGTCCCCGGGCTCTTGAATCAGACAGTCGTCCGACCTCACCTCTGCCATTTGCTGGCCGTTTCTTTTATGTAATCTATATTCCATAACCGGCTCCCGGGATGTAATATCCTCTTAAATTCCTTTTTCAGTCTTGACATATGCCATAAAATACCTTTATATGTATTTATTGGCAACAAAAAAGGTATATAAGGGGATATTTTGCAGCAAAAAATCTATACAATTGAAGAGGCAGCGCGCATCTTGCAACTCCATCCGAAAACCGTGCGCAGAAAGATCCAGGAGGGTGAAATTGAAGCCCTTCGTGTGGGAAGGCAATACCGGATCAGCCAGAAGCAGATGGATGAGCTCTGTGGACAAAAGGCAGTTCCGGAAGATGCCTCAAAATCAACACCTCAGCCGGTGTTGGTCTCATCGCTCATCGACGTGGATGGTATCTCGCCCGAGGAAAGTATGCGCTTCACAAATACAATTATCGCGGTGATGAACAGTGGCCCTACGCACACCAGGGTGAATTGTATTTATTACAAAGAAACAGGCAAGTTTAAGATCATTGTGAATGGCGAAATAGATTCCATGCCGGAGATTCTCACTATGATCCGGGAACTTTTGAAAACTCGGGCCGGGGGATGATTATGAAGGATATTTATAAGTCGGCACATGGAAAGAGCCTGGTCCTGAATATGTACAAGAAAATACTCTCTGCCTGGCCTGTCTCCAATCAACAGTACACGGTAGATACATCCTATGGTTCTACATTTGTCATTGAGTCGGGAGATTCAGAGAATCCTCCGCTTATTTTATTGCACGGAAGTGTTTCCAACTCTTTTGCCTGGTTCGGGGATGTGATCTTGTTCAGTAAGACTCATCATGTCTATGCTGTTGATATTATTGGAGAAGCAGGGTTTTCCGCTCCATCCAGACCGCCGTATGAAGGGGGAGCCTACGCCGTATGGCTGTGTGAAATACTGGAGCAGTTGAATATGAAATCGTGCTCTCTAGTTGGGCTCTCCCTGGGAGGGTGGATGGCATTGAATTTTGCCACGCTCTATCCGGAGAAAGTAGAAAAACTGATTCTTTTATGTCCGGGCGGACTT
>JBNLFC010000137.1:0-8641 GCA_050305335.1 Leptospirales bacterium | reverse complement strand
TGATTCAATTGATCCTTCTTTTCCTTTTTATGAGAAGATTGATTCGTTCAACGGTTTTTGCCGGGAAGGCTGCGCCACAAAAACTGGATGGTGTTCTCAGTCTTTTGCTTTCTACGATTCTTCTCCTGTCCCGGGAGTTCCCTCTACTTGTGGCACCTCTACTTCCCGGGGCACACTTCAGTACATATCTCTTTGCGATTTACATGCTGCCGCAGTTTTTTTCTGCGCTGAAAGGAGAACTTAAGCATCCGGCTTTGATCTTCTTGCTCATGGTGGCGGCTATTGTTTCAGACCAGATGACAATTTTGCTTCTGGCAGTCCCCCTTGTTTTTACAATGGCTCTATGGTATGGCCGTTTCCTGGTTGGGAAGGCAACCGACAATGATGAATGGGCGAATTCGCCGAAAAAAGGATTCTTTCAGCTGGCAGCACTGATGTTTTTCAGCATTCTGGTGGGAGAGGTAATATTTCGAATATTGAAACTATTGTTGTTGATTACTCCGACTTCTCCAATCCCGGTGGGAACTTCCATTGTTTTTTTTGTGAGAGATTTAATTGCTCTTTCAAGCAACCCTATCTCGTCGCTTTTCGTATCGGTTATTGTGATCACTCCCATTCTATTGATTATTCAGGATGCTGGCATTGCTTCTGCAATGTATAGAAAAATGACGCTGGCTTCTTTTATAATATTCTCTTTCCTTACTCCGGCACTGGCCGGATTTTATATAGATCTATATAGTTTTCGATACTCGGCCTTTCTCTTCTATTTTTCTCCCGTATTGCTTTTGGTTATTATCGCAGAACAATTTGAAAAGAAGTTTCCCGTTCCACTACGTGGATGGATGAGCTTTTCTGTGATGGCTGTATTGTTTTTGACAACCCTCTCTCTCTACGCAAATTCTTCTTTCTATAGTTATACCGACTACTATCCAGAAACGGTGCGCTGTGTCGACGAGACTCTTCCTTCGGTTGAATATAAATCAGGAATAGCCGATTACTGGAGCGCAAAGAGTATCAGTCTCTTTTCTAGAAGGGGTTACGTGGCTTATCCAGCGGCGTATGATACGCTGCAAAGATCCTACGTTCTTTCCAATAAAAACTGGTTTTTTCCAGGTGGCTACGGTTCCAGGGTAGACTTTCGTTTTGTTTATGCTGCAAATTTCCGGCGCGACCTCATTCAAAGGTATTATGGTAATCCAGATGTGGTATTTCCCTGTCCCGGGGGAGACCTGCTGCTCTATAAAAATAATGAAAAATTGCTATCCACCGTCTACGCCTTCCAGGAGAAGGAGTGAACATCATTTCAACAGAAGATAGAAGAACTTCTACCTGCAAAGGGAGAACACAAATGGATGAACAGGATACAAAACGAGAACTTGCGAAATTGAAAAGGTTGGCCTCCGATGTCTCGTCAGCTATTCATGATCTTGTGGAAGATAGATTCTGGACTGACTATCGCCAACTGGAAGATCTCAGTCGCGAGGCAATTGAAAAAGTCGAAGCCTATCTGGCGTTTAAAAAAGAGCATAACCTGTGAATGATCACAGTTTATGGAAATTCTTCGCTCTTCTGACTCTCTTTTGCATGGTCTTATTTTCCTCAGAGGGCTGTTCTGTGCAGAATCGACTTCTCTATTACCCGTCCTTGCATCGGCCCTCGGATGCACAGCTTGCCCCATACAGTCTCAGGCAATGGCACAGCGCCAGCGGGGAGTTTCGTGGATACCGGTCTTTGAACCAGATTTTAACAAGTAAGGGGACTGTCGTTATTGTTCATGGAAATGCGGGAATTGCTGCGGACCGCTCCTACTACATGAGCGCGCTGGAATCGAAAGGATTTCAAGTTCTGCTATATGAATATCCGGGCTATGGAGGCAGAGAGGGAAGCCTCGGTGAAGACTCATTGGTAGCAGACCTGAATCGGACTTTGACGGAAGTTTTTGATCAATATGGAGACCCCATTTTTCTGGTGGGTGAATCTCTCGGTTGTGGAGTGGTGGGGTCACTGATGAAAGAACCCCCCATAGCTGTGGCGGGAGTTCTCTTGATCACACCCTGGGATTCGCTGGAAAGCCTTGCTCGCGAGATGTTCCCCCACTGGCTGGTCTGGCTGTTTTTGAGAGATAAGTTTGATACGATCAATAATATCAAGAATTATAAAGGGCCTGTGGCCATTGTGGGAGCCGAAAACGATCAGGTGATTCCCATCCATCATGCTCAAAAGCTGCATCAGTCATTGAGGGATCGAAGCAGAATGTGGGTGATTCCCACAGCAGGTCACAATGACTGGATCAATATAATCACTATGCAACAGTGGCATGAAATTTTTGTTTATCTACAATCTTCTGGCCGGCCCTGAGTGCCTATTTCGGTCGTGGAATGTTTCGCGTATCTCCCAGAAAACCAAATCCAATTCCACCCAGTCGTGCCACAGGGTCCAGCTTCCGGGGATCTACAAGGACCCTTTTTTTATCGGTAAGTTGTGCGATTTCATCGCTCAAGTATATCGTCTGAATTTTACCCAGAATGAGTCCCTGGGGTTCTGTCCCCACTTCGATGATCCGATCCAGTGTGCAGCCCAGAGCGGCCCGACATATTTCCAGTCGCGGCAACGGAAATTTTTCAAATTCGACTGTCTTCAGTCCCAGGTGCTCTATTTCCGATTCAGCGCGCGGAAGTGTGGCAGAGCTTTCGCTCACAATCTCCTCCTGTCCCCGGGAGGGAATGTGAACCACGAAGTGTCGGTTTTCTTCAATATTTCGCCATGTATCTTTGGGCCCTTCGGTATCTTTCTGCCCGACAGAGAGTGCCAGGGTGGGAGGTGAACTGGCCACTCCCATAAAAAAAGAAAAAGGTGCCAGATTCAGATTACTTTTTGCACTGCTCAATACCCAGGCGATGGGACGAGGGATAATCGTCTGAATCATAATGTGATAGATATGAGCTTCACTGAAATCTGTCAGGTTGAGGTTCATGAGATTCTCTGCAATGTGTTAGATCCTTCAGATGGTTAAAGAAGACTGTCTTCTAAAAGGCAATCGATGACGAAGAACCGCATGAACGCACATCCCGGCATGAAGCGTTTTTCATGAACATCCAGCTGCTTCTGGTATGCGATTCAACGCAAAGCTTGAAGAAACGCTTTTTCGCGTTTCGGATCGTTATTGTGATTAAAATAGTAATCCTTGAATTCTGTGTAGTCTTTTTCTATTTTTTGCCTGGAATATCCGGGCATTTTCTTTATATAGGCATCCAGATATTCAGGGAAAACCACAAACTGAAGCCGGTCTGTCTTGCGCATGGGTTCCATAATGCTATTGTCGTAATAAAGAATTCTGCCACCAAAGTGAATTCCCTTCACCTTGAGTATGGAATAATCATCTTTTCTCATGTCTGTTAAGGGTTTTAGATCGAACTGAACATTACGTTTTTTTATATATTCAGGACTGGCCTCCTTTTCATGGCCGATCATTCCTCTATGTTTTAGTTTCTGGTGAGCAAGATATTCGTCAGTTAAGCCTGTGATTGCTTCCATAGCATAGTACGGATCCAGATAATAGGCAATCATTGCCTCGGATCCGTAAAAAGCGACCCGCGCACGGGAAAAATAAGGGCTGATAGCGCTGAAAGTCTCTCTCTGGAAATTTACGTCTCTTCTTCTGTAAATATCATGTTCTTCAGTAACTCCATCGGTATTCCAGAAATTGCTTCCTTTGAAGGGATCGTAACGAAGAAGCGTGCCGATAAGAAGTAATGCAAAAAAGATAGTAAGAGTTTTCCCCTGCAGTATACGTCTTGCCGTGTACTCAATCATCAGAAAAAGAAGAGGGGTGATGGGCATGAGAAAACGGCCAAACATAAATCCACCACCGATCTTTGTATAATAGACAAGGGTAACGACCGATGGAATGAGAAGCAAAAAGAAAAAGACCATTGCCTCTTCATCCATGACTTTCCACTGCTTATACTTGAGAGAAAGATAGACCGGTATTAACAGAAAAACAGAAGCAAGCGCCCAGTATGACTTAAAATAAAGGAGCGTGTAATTGAACCCCTGCTTCCAGTAGTGAAGGTCACCCGATTTTGCGTAATAGGTATTGGGAAAGATCCAACCATAGTAATTGTAACGCCAGATCCAGTATGGAAGAAACAACAGAAGAACCGGTAAATTTCTAAGGAATGCCCCCCTGAGATACAAAACAGGTGAAGTTTTCGCTTTCAGATGTCTTATTTCGGCAAAAAGACCACCCATTCCCAGATAGAGTAAACCATCAGGTCGGGTCATTGCGCTTAACACCAGAAGTCCGATGGCCAGCGTATATCGAGATGTTTTGTTTGCCTGAAAAAGGTGATAAAACCCGGCCAGAACCAGCAACATAAAAAGCGAAGTTTCCAGCCCTGAAGTGGCGTAAATCCAACCGTGTTTATGGAATGCGTAGGCCAAAAATGCTATAGGAAGAGTAAGCCCAAATCGGGATGGAGGGTTCAGGGCAGTGGAAAATTTATAAATATAATAAAGGATAGCTGCATAAAAAATGATTCCCAGAAAAATTGCTACGGAAATGACATTCAGATGAAAATATTCAGGAATGCTCATCAGGAGCATCCAGAGAAAATTCGTATATCCTTCGACTTTTTCTTCCACGTTGAACACTGGACCCAGACCACGTGCCAGATTTCGAGAGTATCGGAATGTAATGAAGGCATCATCACAGATCCAGCGATAACGAAACGTCAAGCCCAGCCCTAGGATCGCAGCGGCCCCTGGAAAAAAATATTTATAAAGAAAGGGATATGATTTCAGGTTTAGCATAAAGATCCGAGCATCAGGGCAACTATCATTCTTAAAAAAGCCCAGTTGACCATTCAATATGTAGCTGGCAAGAATATTTTGGAAGCAACAACCGGCCACTTTGCCAGAAGGTACCCTGGTCATGAGTTGCTGCATGCAGGTCTATGGATACTACGAGTCTCAAAGCATTTTAAGAGAAGACATAATCTCGCTTGACAATTTGCCCGTCTTCTGTTCACTATGAAGGCGTGGAGATAAACAAGGACAAAGAGCCACTGCTACAGCTGGCACGCAAAAGTTTTGGCCTGACAGAGTTTCGTCCCATTCAGCTCGACGCTATCACAACCATTCTTGCTGGCCGCGATCTTATGGTCATAATGCCTACGGGCGGTGGGAAATCTCTTATTTATCAGCTTCCGGCCCTCTGTTATAATTCTGGAATTGTTCTTGTGATCTCGCCGTTGATTGCGCTTATGAAGGATCAGGTGGAGTTTTTGCAGGCCATGGGCGTTGCTGCGGGTTGCAGTCATTCAGGGCAGGATGAACTGGACCAGATGCGTGTGTTAAGCCATGCAGTTACCGAAAAGATCAAGATTTTATATGTATCGCCGGAGCGAGCGCTCTCTACCTCCTTTCAAGAGGTAGCTGTACGCATGAAAGTAAAGCTGGTAGCCATTGACGAAGCCCACTGTGTGAGCAAGTGGGGACATGATTTTCGTCCCGAATATCGTCAGTTGCACCGTCTACGTACAGTGTGGAGGGAGAACCCTCCTGTTTTTGCCGCTCTCACAGCCACGGCTACCCTCCAGGTGAAGAACGACATCATTGCCTCTTTAAAGCTAAAAGATCCTCGAATTCTGGGCAGTAGCTTCTATCGTCCCAACCTTCAATTTTCAGTGCGGTATCCGGCTGATGAGGTGCGTCGGGAAGCGATCATGTTATCTCTTCTGGAGCAGGAAGGTTTTCGAAATCGTAATAGCGGGCGCGCTATTCTCTATTGCGCTACAAGAAAAAAAGTTGATCATGTATATAAAATAATAAAAGAAAATGGATTCCGCGTGGGTTATTACCATGCAGGGCGATCTGCTGGAGTTCGGGAAAAAACGCAGGATCTCTACAGAGAGGGTTATCATAACATACTTGTAGCCACCAACGCTTTCGGTATGGGCGTGGATCAGCCTGATGTGCGGTTGGTTCTGCACTTGCAAACTCCGGATTCTCTGGAGGCCTACTACCAGGAGGCGGGCAGGGCGGGTAGAGATGGCAAAGCTTCCCGGTGTATTTTGCTTTACCATGCTGGCGACTTTGCCGTTAGAAGTTTTTTAAATCGAAAGCGGAGCGGAGCCCATGACAATGGGGAAGCTCTGGAAGCTATGCGCCACTACGCACTCTCCTCACAATGTCGTGCGCAACTCCTGAGTGGACATTTTGGTGAAGAGATTTCGCCCTGTGGAGTTTGCGATTCCTGTCGGAGTGAGGAGAGGGATGCTGAGAAATTACGCGCCGAAAATCAGGAGAGTCTTCGTCGACAGAAAAGAGAGGGAGAGCGTGCCGTTTTGCTGAGCCAGGATGAGCGTGACACCGTTCGCCAGCTCTTTGCTCAGGGACTTCGTCTGGGCAAGAGTATTGCTGCAGGCGCTCTCCACGGAAGCAAAAGTGCGTCTGTGAAACGCAAAGGATTGTTGCGCCATCCCCTTTTTGGAACTCTCTCCCATATCCCTGCGGCTTCACTTCAAAGAGAAATGGAAACCATGCTTGCTTCGGGAGAGTTACAGCTTACCACCGGAAAGTATCCGCGACTTTACAGCCCCATGGCGAAAGATGGACCGGCCTCCAGGGGACGTATTGAGCTTCCGGTGGCCGGTAAAGGCTCCAGCCGGTCTAGCGTTATGCGGTCAAATGTATCAGGAAAACGGGAAGGACGAGGGGCGAGTAGTTCTGCCAGCAATTTGAAGGCGGATCTGCTGGAGTTTCGTGATAGAAAAGCCAGAAGTATGAAGTGGAAGCGCTTTATGGTACTGCAGAAAGCGGTTATCCAGGGTATCGTAGATGCTATGCCGTCTAATGCAGATGAGCTGGCCAGAGTCAAAGGGATGGGATCCACAAAGGTGGTTCGGTTCGGACCAGAAATTCTGGAAATAGTGGGTAAATACCAATGATTTATCGATGGATTTTATGGATGGGTACGCTGGTTCTTATGACACCTTTGTTGACAACGAGCTGTGGGAAAAAGACTGTCTCGGTGCCCGCCATTCTTTTTCTCGGGGATAGTCTGACCGCAGGATTTCGTTTACATTCGGATCAATCTTATCCTGCACTTGTTCAAAGACGCCTGCATCGAGAAGGATACTCCTATCGAATCATCAATGGTGGATTTACCGGAGACACCACGGGCAAGGCCCTGGCGCGTCTGGATAGAATCTTTCAAGAAAATAAAGATATAGAAATTATGATCGTTTTTCTGGGGGCTAACGATTTTTTTCAAGAGATTGCACCCGATCAAGTGGAAGATAATTTGAAGCGAATCTTTCGTATGGCTCGCTCCTATAATCCCGGTATCAAACTCTATCTGGTTCAGTTCCCCCGGTCGGGTGTCATGGTGCCGGGATACAATATGGGCTATGATGACGCATTGACCAGGGGTGCTACCGACTCGCACGCGCAGATACTGCCTTTTTTTCTTGATGGTATTCTGGGAGTGGAGGAGCTCAACCAGGCGGACCATCTACATCCCAATGCCCGTGGAACCATTCGAGTTGCGGAAAACGTTTACAGAATATTACTTCGCGAACAGATTATCCGCAAATAAGGGGAGCAAGGCACACCCCACAGGAACTCAGTTGTTGACCACGATACGCCCCAGCGCATAGGTTTCCTTTTTGAGAAAGGTAGCCAGTTGCTTTGAGTCAGCAAAGCTTTTGATAGTTTCAGGAGAAATTGGATTTCCAATTTTATAGCGTATAACTTTCTCGCTCGGATAAACGAACTCTCTGATTAAAAAAATCGAACGAATGTAGGGTGAGAACTGACCGATCATTTGAAAAAAAAGAGAATTGCGACCCTGGAAGTAGAGGGGAATTACGGTGGCGCCGGTCGTTTGAATGATGCGGCAAAGATTGGCATTCCACTCCCGGTCCAGAATTCTGTTTTCGCCAAATTTGAACGAGGAGACTTCTCCGGCCGGAAAAACATGGAGAACTCCCCCCGACTTCAGAAAAGAGATCAATTTTTTCATGGGGGAAACGTTGGCGCGCTTTGCACTTCCGGAATCATAAGGGTTGATGGGATAGAGCACCCGTTGAAGTTCTCGTATTCGAAAAAGAAGGAAATTTGCAAGTAAAAGATATTCATCACGGATCATGGAGAGAAGCTGGACAATGACAAAGCTCTCGATCCCCCCGAACGGATGATTGGAAACAACCACAATGGGCCCTGCAATTTCTCTATATTTTTGAAGCGTGCCGGACTCAGGCAAATCATAAGAGACTCCGATATCCTGGCGTACCAGTTCTATAAACTCGAATTCATTTCTGGCTCGCCCGGTCACACGGTCATAGCCCTGGTTCAGCCGCTTGATAGCAATGAGGTATTCCAGAAACGGTCCTGCTACTTTATAGATGGTCCGCCAGAAAGGGGATTTTATAAAGGCCGGAACATCTACAAGGCGATAGGATGCCTCATTGGCCGAATCAGAGTCATTTTTATTTTGACTCAATTCAGTTGAATCTTGCTGTATGCCAGTCGTTGATGTCATTCAATTTGCAGTGTTTCGTTCTTTTTTTACGAAAATATTACAAAAAACTTAAAATCGGTTTTACCTGAGGTCATTTTCTGTCGCACTGGATTTTTT
>JBNLFC010000136.1:0-8708 GCA_050305335.1 Leptospirales bacterium | reverse complement strand
GCAAAGGGAACTGAGTACAACAACAACACAATCAGCTCTTTGATGGCTCGCACTGGAGAGACGATGGGATTGGTAGGACGAAGTTTCAGCTCTTTGCCCGCAAGAAAACGAGCGGCTCCGCGAAAGTGATAGGCGAGATGGTAGGCGATGTGGAATATTTTTCTTGCTGCGGACGGCCCCGATTCGACTTTTTTTATGATTCCCTGGTAAAGCATTTCCCACAGACGTGGGGCCGAAAACATGAGCGTGGGTTTCACGATGGACATATCCTCACGAATGTTTCTCGCATTTGTATAGTATGTACAGGAACCGCCCGCAATACAGGCCATCTCGACCATTCGTTCCAGTATGTGCCAGATGTGCAGTATAGATAGTACTTTATCTTCCGGTAAAATATCTACAGGGATGTTATGGACCTGCGACATGATGTTGGACTGTCTCAGATGTACACCTTTAGGAAGTCCTGTTGTGCCCGATGTATATATGATTGTAAACGTGTCTTCCGGTTTTACTTTTGCGGCTATGTCCAGAACTTGCCGATCGCCTTTGCTGCGGATTTCTTTCCCTTTTGCCTCCAGATCGGCCAGTAAAAGAATACCCGAAGTATGTTTGGCAGGAGGGTCCATGAGAATAATATGCTTAATGTTTTTAAGTTTTTTTTCGTTGTTGAGAACCTTTTGAAGTACCTGTTCGTTTTCTACAATTACAGCTACCGAATCCGAATGGGGAAGTATGTGGAGAATGTCGCCTTCGGTCACATCCGTTCCACGAGGAACGCTGGCGCACCCGGACAGCTGCAGTGCATAGTCGGAAAGAATCCACTCCAGACGGTTGTCCGCAAGAAGTCCTACGTGACTTCCGGGTTGAATTTTCAACGATAAAAGACCGGTTGCCAGATCCAACCCCCTTTCGTAAAGCTCCCGGTAACTGACTGACTGAAATACCTTGTCTTTCGTTCTGGTAGCAAAGGCAGGGCGGTCTCCGTAGACTTCGGCCGCTTCGCGGTACATTTCCGGTACGGTGAGTGATTGAATTTTCATAGCAGAGCTCCCATCTGAAAAGATAAAGCAAGTTTCCGATCAGGTGTCAGGTTTTTCTAGAAATTGGTGAGTTTTTATTGGAGGTAGACCATAAAGTCAATGCCTTTCTTTCATTTCCTGAAGAAAGAGCGTTGATTTCGATTTACTGGATGTACCCGACACAAGAATCTGGAAGCCAGATTTCCTGGATAGCGCCTTTTGAAGGAGGAAGTATGGCCACTTTTTACGAACGGTTTCAGGATCGCAGTGAGGAGATTCAATCATTACTCTGCGTCGGCCTGGATCCTGACATTGGCAAATTGCCAGCCGGATATGAACACGACTACAAAGGAGTAGCCCAATTTCTTTCCGATATTGTTCGTGCAACCGCTCCCTACACTGTGGCGTACAAACCAAATCTAGCCTTTTTTGAGGTCCTGGGCTCTAAGGGATGGCAGGTTTTTGAAAAACTGATTTCGGTGATTCGCGCAAAAGCCCCCGGGGCTCTGATCATTGCAGACGCAAAACGGGGAGACATTGAAAACACAGCTGGCTTCTATGCAAAAACTTTTTTCGAAACATACGATTGCGACGCCATGACTGTCAACCCATACATGGGATTGGATACTCTGGAGCCGTATTTGAGCTATACGGACAAAGGAGTCATCGTTCTTGGTTTGACCTCAAATCCGGGAGCTCGTTTTTTCCAGATGAAAAGCACTCCGCCTCTCTACGAATTGGTGGCGCGTACAGCATACGAGTTGAACACTCATTACAAAAATGTCTGGTTAGTAGTGGGTGCGACTCAAGAGCCGGAACACCTTGCAAAAATTCGTGAAATGGCTGTGGATGTTCCATTTCTTGTTCCCGGCATAGGAGCGCAGGGGGGGGATCTTCATGCTATGCTCTCTTTATCTGGAATCAATCAGCTCATCAACGCATCACGAAGTATTCTTTATAGCAGCAAAAATAGAGAAACTCTGATGGAAGCCGCGGCCCGCAACGCGTATACGATAGTAGAGACCATACAGGAAGGCATTTTGCTCATGCGTCAGGGAGGATGAGGCTTTATACAAACTGTGGTCAAAAAAAGGTCACCAATTTGCAAAAAAAAAGTTAGAAAAAAAAATTAAGACGTTGATTCTCTCCGCAAAAAAAGTTGCCTCAAAATTCAATTTAAGAAATCCTGTTAACATCTTGAATGAACAGTCAGGATGTTTGAATGTCAGGAGTCAGTATGAAAAAATATATTGTGCTATTATTATCTTTGATGCTGGTAGCATCTCCCGCTTTTGCACAGGAAGGTAACAGTAACAGCGGAAGAAAATTCGATGCCAGCAAAGCATTTTACTATGAGGTGACTGTACTGGGGGGAGGTGGAGGCGCCAGCAATTTTTCTTATGCCTCCGTAACAGGACAGTTTGAGTTCGGCTATAACCTATTTACTGTCTTCAAAGGTGGCACACCTATGCATCGTGTGGGAGTTGTAGTCGGAGCAGAAGTAGCTCAATCCACAACAAAGGCCAACACACTCTTTTTTTCAGCAACTGCAAAGAAAACAGAAGCTGCTCCCACGGTAGGGTTCAATTACCATTTCTTGAGCGGTTCACTCATTGACCCGTATGCCGGTCTTTACGTTGTGTTACACAGCGGGGGCTATACTCGCACTGGATTGCGTGTGGGTGCTCAGTGGAATTTTGCTGATCATCTATTCGCTCTGGGCAATGTTCAGGGTGAACAGCATTCCGCGTCGGGTTATTCCGCCGCCGGCGTCGGGCTTCAGGCAGGTATGGGATACCGATTCTGATATAGTCTTTAAGGCCTGCACTATGTAATGGAAATACAGGGGGGATTGATGGCATAATCGATCCCTTTTTTTTTAAACACTATGGCTTGATGGATTTCTGATATATCCAGTTGACTTCCTTGCGGCTTTTTCATAGATTCGGGATATCTGCTCGTCTGCATCACCGCAATGCATGATCAAGACAAGAAGGACCCGACAATAGAATGACCACGCTTCACAGAATTCTTACCTCCCCTCCAGGTAGAAAGCTTCTTATGGCAATCACCGGTTTTCTGGGAACCATTTTTCTCGCAGGCCATATCATTGGAAACTTGATGATTTTTGGTGGACCTGATGCTATGAACGCTTATGCCCATGCTCTTCAGAGTCACCGCGAGTTGCTCTGGTTGATTCGAAGCGGGCTTCTATTCATCCTTTTTCTGCATATTTACATGGGCGTTTTTCTATATATAGAAAATCGAAAGGCGCGTTCCGTCGGATACTATAAGTGGAAAGCAAAGGGATCCATTCTGGCTGCCAGAACCATGATCTTCAGTGGCATTGTGATTACGCTTTTCATTATTTATCACATCCTTCATTACACGACGGGAAATGTTCAGTCAGAATATTTTAATAAAGTCGATTGGGAGGGCCGGCACGATGTATTTTCTATGGTGGTGATGAACTTTCGAAATCCATGGATTGCCATCATCTATATTGCTGCCGTTTCCGTGATAGCATTGCATCTTCGTCATGCCATTCAATCCATTTTTCAGACGCTGGGGTGGAGTGATGATGCTGCAAAGAAAGTCTGGAATCGATTGAGCATCGTTACTGCTCTTTTCGTGTGGGCCGGATTTATCGCCGTTCCATTTTCTATTGTAACCAATGTGATTGAAAACTTCTGGTGAGGATAAAATGTCTACGAAACTGGATGGAAAAACTCCTACCGGACCTTTGAGCGAAAAGTGGGATCACCATAAATTTGAATTAAAACTGGTCAACCCTGCCAATAAACGGAAATATGAAATCATTATTGTAGGGGCGGGACTGGCGGGTGCATCAGCTGCCTCCAGTCTTGCGGAAATGGGCTATAATGTTAAATGCTTTTTTTTCCAGGACAGCCCTCGCAGGGCTCACAGCATTGCAGCGCAAGGTGGCATCAATGCCTCTAAAAACTACCAGAATGATGGAGACAGTGTATTTCGCCTTTTTTACGACACCATAAAAGGTGGTGACTATCGTTCGAGAGAAGCCAATGTTTACAGACTGGCACAGGTGAGTGCAAACATCATAGATCAATGTGTAGCCCAGGGCGTCCCCTTTGCCCGGGATTATGGTGGACTTCTTGACAACCGTTCCTTTGGTGGTGCTCAGCTCTCCAGAACGTTTTACGCAAGGGGGCAAACGGGGCAGCAGCTGCTTTTAGGCGCATATCAATCCATGATGCGTCAGGTGGCTCTGGGGCGTGTTACCCTTTTTCCACGTAGCGAAATGCTGGATTTAGTTCTGGTAGATGGCCATGCGCGCGGAATTGTGGTTCGTAACAACCTTACCGGTGCGATTACAGTCCACACAGCCAACGCTGTTGTGCTGGCAACAGGCGGCTACGGAAATACCTACTATCTATCCACAAATGCAAAGGGCAGTAATGCCACCGGCGCTCTCCGTGCCTATAAAAAGGGAGCTTTTTTTGCCAACCCTGCCTTCACTCAAATTCATCCCACCTGTATTCCGGTGAGCGGTGACTATCAGTCCAAGTTAACCCTCATGTCGGAATCATTGCGAAACGATGGAAGAGTGTGGGTGCCTCGCGGTAAAAAGGACGATCGGTTACCTGACGCGATTCCCGAGGAAGAACGGGATTACTACCTGGAACGCCGTTACCCTAGCTTTGGAAATCTGGTTCCCCGGGACATTGCTTCCAGAGCAGCCAAGCAGGCATGTGACGAGGGCCATGGGGTGGGTGAAACTCATCTGAGTGTCTATCTGGATTTCCGCGATGCTTTGCAACGATCAGGAAAACAGGCGATCAAAGATCGATACGGAAATCTTTTTCAAATGTATGAAAGGATTACAGGTGAAGATCCCTATCAACGACCCATGCGGATTTATCCGGCAGTTCACTATACCATGGGTGGACTCTGGGTAGACTATAACCTTATGAGCAATATTCCCGGCCTCTATGTGATTGGCGAGGCCAATTTTTCCGATCATGGCGCCAACCGATTGGGCGCTTCGGCTTTAATGCAGGGACTGGCTGATGGATATTTTGTCTTGCCTTACACCATTGGCGATTATCTGGCTCAGACGGGATGGTCTGCTCGCATTTCGGAAGATCACCCTGAATGCAAAAAGGGAAAAGAGGAGGTGCAGGAGAGGATTCATAAGCTTTTTTCGATAAACGGCAAACGCTCGCCCGATTCACTTCATAGAGAGCTGGGCCTTGTTATGTGGAATGATGTGGGAATGGCGAGAAACGAAAAGGGATTGAAAGACGCACTGAAAACAATCCCCGAAATTCGAGAAGAATTCTGGAGTAACCTCAAAATACCTGGAAGCGCTGATGAGGTGAACCCGTATCTGGAAAAAGCTTTGCGTGTAGCTGAGTTTATGGATCTGGGAGAAGTTATGGCAAGAGATGCTCTAATTCGCGAAGAGTCCTGCGGCGGCCATTTTCGTGAAGAACACCAGAGTCCCGATGGAGAGGCGAAGCGAAATGACAATGATTTTGCATACGTGGGTGCGTATGAATATCGTGGAGAAAAAAAGGAGCCTCTTCTTCATAAAGAGGAGCTTGAATTTGAAAACGTTAAGCTGACTACCCGGAGTTATAAATAATGAAGCTTCATCTCAAAATCTGGAGACAGGAAAACCGCGAGGCTCAAGGCAAGATGGTAGATTATCATCTAGATAACGTAAGCGAACATATGTCGTTTCTAGAGATGCTGGATGTTTTAAATGAGGAGCTTCTTCAAAAAGGGGAGAGCCCTGTGGCTTTTGATCATGATTGCCGTGAAGGCATCTGTGGTATGTGTTCTCTTATGATTAACGGAGTGGCTCACGGTGGGCAAAAGGGGACTACAGTGTGTCAGCTTCATATGCGTAAGTTTAAAGATGGCGATATAATTGTCATCGAACCATTTCGAGCTACGGCTTTTCCGGTGGAGCGAGACCTGCAGGTTAACCGTAGCGCACTGGACCGTATTCTGCAATCCGGTGGATTTATTTCTATTAACGTTGGTTCTGCCCAGGATGCCAATAATCTTCCCATTGGGAGGGATACGGTGGAAAAAGCCATGGATGCGGCCGCATGCATTGGCTGCGGAGCATGTGTGGCAGCATGCCCCAATGCTTCGGCAACACTGTTTCTATCAGCCAAAGTGACTCATCTGGGTATGCTTCCTCAAGGTAAGCCAGAAGCTGCACGAAGGGTTCAGAAAATGATGGAGCAGATGAGGCACGAAGGCTTTGGCAATTGCGGCAACCTGTATGAGTGCACTGCCGTATGTCCCAAAGAGATAAGCATTGCAACAATAGCAAAAATGAATCGTGAGTTTTTGAAATCCATTCACTATAGTGTCTGATGGGCTGGAGTGCGGATGAATTGGCTTCCGGGTGGGTGTCTGTGTTAAGTTTGCAGGGTTCTTGTGAGTTTTCGGAGTGATGTATCCAGAAAAATGGAACATAATGTGATATGTATTCTTTTTTCGTGCCTCGGGAGTGACGGAGTTCCACCATAATTCTGCTTGATAACTCCTTCGTATAAAAGCAAAAGAAATACAAAAATATAGCACCTGGAAAACCCGGTCCCATTCGAAATCATAGACAAACGTGCCCAATCATTCTCACCCGGATAAAAATTGATTCGATGTAAAATCTGTCCTTCTGGTTGATAATGCTTTTTCCATTTTTTGGGCTTTAGCAAACTAAGCTTATAACTCAGTTCAGGATCTTCCATTAATCGGTGCAAATATGAGGCCAATCCCAGTTTAGCGACTCTTCCTTTTTTCACATATCGATTGTAAAGATATTCAGGCACCAGAAATGTGGATCGTGAATTTGAGACTGGCATGTATAGTATTTTTGTATTCGCTTTCATGTATATCAGGGGTAAAAAAATCCCGGTATGAACCGCAAAAAAGATGAAATAAAAGATTTTTTCACCTTTCACGATAAAATTTATCCCGCAAAACTGTAGCGACGGGACAACATTATGTCATATTAAGTAAGTGGACAATATTCTGGATTTAACTCGGTAGATGGAGCAAAGCCTGTCCAAAAGAAGCGTTCACTTTTTTCATTGACAACGTCTTGCGTTAACAGATACTTTAAAAAAACGCAAACAATACCTGGATACTTAGGGCAATATCATGTTTCTTCGGAATACTTTCATGCGCTTCAAGGTTCAAATTCCTTTTCTAAGGGAATACCACTCATACAAAAAAAATAAAAAAATCAGACCCGTTTACTTTGGTTTGCGTTTCCGCCTGTTGGCCATGCTTATCATGGTAATGGTTGTTTTTCTCTCTTTTGTTGCATTGATACTATACCAGCATCAGGTATCCATCATTGAACAGGAGACCTCTGCCAATGCAGAGACTCTGACCCGTATCCTTGCTGGTCCTGCAGAAATCTATCTGGATCGAATGATTGATACAAGCACCGCGGAAGCCAACCTCAAGCTTGACCTTATAGAAAAGGAGTCCCGTAACTTTCTGGCTTACAATGAAAACATTGAAAAAATCGTAATCATAGATGATAAAGGTGTGGCACGTTACAGTTCTCTTCATTCGGAAATTGGAAAAAACATAAAATCCAGAGGATATGTTAAAAAAGCGCTGGAACTGGCTGAAGATAAAGTCTCTACATTTAGTTTTTCCGTGGATGAAAAGTCTAAAAAAAGTAAAAAAGTCGTTCATACGAATTATCTGACTGTCATTACTCCCGTTTATCTCAAAGCTGGATTGATGATGGATATTTTAAAAGATTATCAGGAAAGCTATCCATCCTATCATAATGCAAAATCATCTCGTGAAAAAAGAGTGATATATACGCAATTATTTAAAAAGTATATAAATGTGCTCAGCGAAGATTTTACAGGAGAAAAGGCGGAAAAAGATAAAAAGATAAAACAAAAAAATGATAAAGCAAAAAATAAGCAAGTTGTAAAAAAACAAAAAACTGTCGACGCGGAGCCTGAGCAGGCCACGCGGAAGAATGATATTGATTTTTTATTCCACCATCTTTTTTTGCAGGTCATGCATGCACGAAATAAATCATTTCATTTGCCGCGGGAAAAAAGATTTCTTCTCCACGATGCCTGGCTTTTCAAGTTAAAGAATGAATTAATTCAGGCACGGGAAAATCAACTTCTTGCCCGGGAAAATGAGATTACCGACGAGATTGGAAAAAACCTCGATTTAATGGCTGATTCCATGATGCATACCCGACGCCTGGGATCTATTGCAATACTCTTTAACACGGATAAAATTGAGAACGATCGAAGGCAAATATTGAGCAGCGTTATTTTACCATGGATAGGTCCTGTTCCCGGATTTTACTTTCTTGGCATCATTTTTATACTGATGGGATTAGTTTTTTTCTTTGTTCTGGATTATATGGTAAAGAATATTAAGCGACTGGAAAACTGGGCTATGGGAGTAGCCAATGGAAATCTGGGCCAGTCGATTTATAGTGAAAGTGGCGATGAAATTGGGCGACTGGGCGATGTCTTCAACCATATGTTGAAGGAAATTATTATTAAGTATCATCTGGAGAAGTTTGTTTCTTCTTCTACAAAGAGCATGATAACAAAGCAAAGTGCGGAGTCTTCGAAAATTGAAACAGGTGTTACCGGCCGACGCAACTATTCTTTCATATTTTCCGATGTAAGAGGATTT
>JBNLFC010000135.1:0-8716 GCA_050305335.1 Leptospirales bacterium | reverse complement strand
TGATGGCAGGCAAGCTGGCAATCGTTGCAGGATATGGAGATGTGGGCAAAGGTTCAGCTCAGAGTCTGCGTGCGCTATCCTGTCGAGTCGCTGTAACAGAGATCGATCCGATTTGCGCACTCCAGGCTGCTATGGAAGGTTACGATGTAGTCACTATGGATGAGTGGTGTGATAAGGCTGACATTGTTGTGACTGCAACAGGTAACAAAGATATTGTTACTATTGAACACATGCAGAAGATGAAAGATGGAGCCATTGTTGCTAACATCGGTCACTTCGACATCGAGATCCAGGTAGCACAGTTGAAAGGATTTCCTGGAATAAAGCATACGGAGATCAAGCCTCAGGTGGATAAATACACCTTCCCCGATGGGCACTCCATCATTCTTCTTTCCGATGGACGTCTTGTAAACCTGGGCAACGCTACGGGTCATCCTTCGTTTGTGATGTCCAACAGCTTTTCTAACCAGGTGCTGGCTCAGATCGAGCTTTTTACAAACAAAGGTAAGTATGAGGTGGGTGTGTATACCCTTCCCAAACATCTGGATGAAAAGGTGGCTGAGCTTCATCTGAAAAAGATCGGGGCAAAGCTGACAAGGCTGAGTAAAGAGCAGGCTGACTATATTGGCGTACCGGTGGCAGGTCCATTTAAGCCTGAAACCTATCGTTATTGAGATCTCCATGTTTTGAGATTTTTTTTTGATTAGCGCGCAAGGAATCGATGGGTCGGTACTCCGGCCCGAGAGTCCGGTCGTTCATGCTGTCAGTAGCATGAACGATGCGCCCATTTGAATTATAAACATGCACCGGAAGGGTGTTGTGAGACAAAGGATATCTTTGCATTTGCAAAGTTTGCAGGATTTGAGATATGCCGAAATACTCGGAAGCATTTATACGTAATGAATTAACAAAGCGAGTGCTCGTGCTGGATGGCGCTATGGGGACTATGATCCAGCGTGAGCATTTGACGGACGCTGATTATGGCGGAAAGGAGCTTGCAGGTTGTAATGAATACCTGGTAATCACACGTCCTGACGTAGTATTGAAAATTCACCGGGCCTACCTTGAGGCTGGTGCAGATATTATTGAAACTGACAGCTTCGGTTCTACGCCCCTTGTTCTGGCGGAATATGGTCTGCAGAGTCGTGCAGAGGAGCTTTCGCGCAAGGCAGCGGAACTGGCCCGCCAGGCAGCAGATGAGTTTGATAAGCAGGGAGAGGAGCGTTTTGTGGCCGGCTCTATGGGGCCTACCACGAGAGCCATCAGCTTAACAGGAGGCGTTACTTTCGAGGAGCTGGTGGAGAGTTTCTATATTCAGGCACGGGGACTGCAGGAAGGAGGCGTGGATCTTTTCTTGCTGGAAACGGCTCAGGATACGTTGAACCTGAAAGCATCCCTTGTGGCCATCCAGAAGTTGCGTCAGGAGACGTCGGTGAAAATTCCGGTGATGGTCTCAGGAACCATTGAGCCTATGGGTGCCATGCTGGCCGGGCAGGGTGTGGAATCTCTGGTGACTTCGCTGGAATACTTTCAACCTTTGAGTTTCGGGATTAACTGCGGAACGGGCGCTGACTTTATGACAGACCATATTCGCACCATCCAGAAGATGGCCACCTCTTTTGTGAGTGTGTATCCCAATGCCGGAATGCCCGATGAAGAGGGCCACTACCATGAAAGCCCTGAGAAGATGGGTAGAGATGTCGCAGCGTTTTGTGACGAAGGCTGGGTGAATATTGTGGGCGGCTGTTGCGGCACCACACCTGATCATATTCACGCAATCAAAAAGGCTGTGAAAAATAAGAAGCCCCATGTTCCCCGGGAAAGCCATGGAACAAGAGTTTCGGGTATTGATTTCCTTCCTATTGAAGAAGATGGACGTCCTTATCTGGTGGGGGAGCGAACCAACTCCCTGGGCTCGAAGAAGTTTCGTGAGCTGATTGCCGAAGGTAAGCACAATGAGGCGGCCGAGATTGCACGCCGTCAGGTGAAAAACGGTGCGCATATCGTGGATGTTTGCCTGCAGAATTCTGATCGCGACGAGAAGGAGGATATGGAGGCCTTCCTTCCTGTCTTGCTGAAAAAAATTAAAGTTCCGTTGATGATTGATTCAACCCGTACGGAGATTCTGGAGCTGGCTTTGCGTCACAGTCAGGGAAAAATCATTTACAATTCGGTGAATCTGGAAAATGGCGAGCACCGCTTTGCGGAAGTAGCGCCACTTTATCATAAGTTCGGTTTTGCTCTGGTTGTTGGAACCATTGACGACAATCCAGGTCAGGGTATGGGACTGACTGTAGAACGCAAACTGGAGATCGCGAAAAAGAGTTACGCGCTGTTGACTGAGAAATATGGTATTGACCCCACTGATATCATCTTCGATCCGCTGGTATTTCCCGTGGGGACCGGAGATGTCGATTACATTGGTTCGGCTCAGGCGACTATCGAAGGAGTTCGGGCTATTAAAAAGGCTTTGCCACAATGTAAAACAATCCTGGGACTTTCTAATGTGAGTTTCGGTCTTCCCACGGCCGGTCGTGAGGTTTTGAATTCGGTTTTTCTTTATCATAATGTGCAGGCGGGAATGGATCTGGCGATCGTTAATGCCGAGAAATTGATGCGCTATCCCTCAATACCGGAAGAGGAGAGGCGACTGGCCGAGGCGCTTATTTTTCATACTAAAGAAAGCTACGCTCAGGCTCTTGCGGACTTTTCTAACTTTTATAAAGGAAAAAAGGCTGCCGAAGTAAAACCGAAAGTGGATCGTAAGTCGATCCCTCTGGAGGAACGGTTGAGCGGTGCGATTCTGGAGGCCACAACAGAAGGGCTCTATGAAGATCTGGATGAGGCGTTGAAAAACAAAACTCCACTGGAGGTAATCAATGGGCCGCTGATGGCAGGCATGGCCGAGGTGGGTCGTCTGTTCAACGGCAACCAGTTGATTGTGGCAGAAGTTCTGCAGAGCGCCGAGGTAATGAAGGCCGCTGTGAGTCACCTGGAAAAAAACATGGAGAAGGGCGACGAGAGTTCCCGGGGAAGTTTCCTACTGGCCACTGTGAAGGGAGATGTGCACGACATAGGGAAAAACCTTGTGGATATTATACTTTCGAATAATGGATACAAGGTTATCAATTTAGGCATCAAGATTCCTCCGGAAGAGATCATAGCAGCATGCCGGGAACATAGCCCTGATGCCATAGGTCTTTCGGGACTGCTTGTGAAGTCGGCGGAGCAGATGGTAGAGACCGCCGCTGATTTGAAAAAGGCGGGCATTGCAGTTCCAATTTTCGTGGGAGGTGCAGCTCTTTCGTCAAAGTTCGCTCGTAAAAAGATACGTCCCAATTACGATGGCCCGATTTTCTATGCGAAGGATGCTATGGAAGGGCTGGATCTGATGAACCGCTATATGAATGGTGATCATCGGGCGGAGCTCGTCCAATTCTGGAGCGAGTCAGGTGATGAGAAGGCGGAGAATGCCAGAACCGCCTCCACAGAGGAGTCCATGAACAAGGGTGCGTCCACCCTGTTGGCGGAAGAGCAAGGATCTACGGCTCTGTCACCTCTGCATCCATTGCGTTACGATTATGGCAAAGATGGGAAGCCAGAACATCCCGTTGATTTAAAAAAGCATCGAATCCAGTTGATCTCTCTGGAAGATGTTTTCCCTTACATCAACACCGGAATGCTCTATAAAAAGCATCTGGGTTTTCGAGGAGAGATGGCAAAAGCAGAAGCGGAGAAAGATCCGAAATGGCTGGAACTGAAAGAGATGGTCGAGGGGTTGCAGGATCATGCTCTCTCCAACGGGCTGATGAGAACAGACGCGATTTATCGTTTTTTTCGAGCTGCTTCCGATGGAAACGATCTGGTGATTCTGGATGATGACGGAAAAGTCGAGCTGGAACGATTCCACTTCAAACGTCAGAGTGACGGAGACAGACTCTGTCTGGCTGATTACGTGGCACCTCTGCGCTCTGGCATTGAGGATTATGTGGCCATGTTTGTTGTGACTGCTGGCGTGGGTGTAAGAGAAAAGGCTACTCTCTGGAAAGATGAGGGAAAGTATCTGGTCTCCCATGGGCTCTCCGCATTGGCTCTGGAGACAGCCGAGGCGTATGCCGAATATCTTCATAAAAAGATTCGTATGCAGTGGGGCATTGCAGGCAGCGATGGAACAACCGCAAAAGAGCTCTTTGCTTGCAAATATCAGGGCGCCAGATTTTCCTTCGGGTACCCGGCATGTCCGGATCTTTCGGATCAGGCGAAACTTTTTGCGCTGCTAGCTCCACCGGAGGATTTTGGAGTGCAGTTGACCGAGGGGTTTTCCATGGATCCGGAAGCATCGGTTTCGGCCATTGTGTTTCAGCATCCCGAGGCGCGCTATTTTGGCGTATGAATTTGCTTTTCTCCCCCATTCCGGCGAGTAACTCTGGTTATTTCCGGGAGTGGATGCTCTGGAGGAGCCTGAGGGAGAATTGCATAGCGCAACTTCCAGGTGTTGCATAGATGGTTGTGCAGTGATCCACAGGGATAAGAAACCATTAATTCCTATAATAATTTTGAGGTTGATGAATGATCAGTATTGCCGGTCTTGCCGTTGGGTTTGGAAAAAAAGCACTTTTTGAAAACGTAAGCATAAAATTTCGCGAGGGAAACCGATATGGTATCATCGGAGCTAACGGTACAGGAAAGTCTACGTTGTTGAAAATTATGGCCGGTGTGCAGGAGTCATCGGCTGGCTCAGTTGTGGTTGATCCTGGAGTGCGTGTAGGATATTTGAAACAGGATCACTATGAATATGAAAATGAGACTGTGATGAATACTGCGCTCATGGGCCATCAGGAGCTCTGGGCCGTGACAAAAGAGCGGGATGAAATTTACTCAAAGGCCGAGATGTCTGACGAGGATGGTATTCGTGCTGGAGAACTGGAGGAGAGTTACGCTGACCTGGGTGGCTATGAGGCGGAGAGTCGAGCTGGCGAGCTTCTGGAGGGTCTGGGTATCCCCACTCCCCTGCATACGGAGCCTCTCTCTGCGTTAACCGGTGGATTCAAGCTGCGGGTTCTTCTTGCGCAGGTGCTTTTTCAAAAGCCTGATGTGCTGCTTCTGGATGAGCCTACCAACCACCTGGATATTAAGACCATATTCTGGCTGGAGAACTTTCTAAAAGCTTATGATGGCGTAGTACTGGTGATCTCCCATGATCGTCATTTCCTCAATTCCGTGGCCACCCATACGTGCGATATTGATTATGGAACTATCAATACATTCCCGGGGAATTATGATGAATATATGGTTGCCGCCACTGCAGCACGAGAACGAGCCCAGGCCGATAACAAACGGAAAAAAGAGAAGATTGCCGAGCTTCAGGAGTTTGTGAGCCGATTCAGCGCAAATGCAGCAAAATCAAAACAGGCTACATCCCGTATCAAGCAGATAGAAAAAATTAAGGAAAATATGGCGGATATTCGTCCGTCATCGCGCCAGTCTCCTTACATTCGTTTTAAGTCGAAGAGTAAGCTTGGAAAAGATGTAATCGATGCTGAGAAGATTGCAAAAAGCTACGATCGAGAACTTTTTTCCGACATTTCTATCTCGATAGGAAAAGGCGAAAGGGTTGCAATCATCGGAACCAACGGAGTAGGAAAAACCACTCTGTTAAAGGCTCTGATGAAAAAATTGGAGCCCGATTCGGGAGAGGTGAAACATGGAGAGACTGTTCAGACCTCTTATTTTCCCCAGGATCACAGGGAAGGGATTGGAGAAGATGCTGATACTCTGGTGGACTGGCTCTATCGCGGGCTGGATCAGTCCAGTGTAGATGTTACGGTGGTGCGCAGCATTCTGGGTCGTATGCTATTCTCCGGTGATATGGCAATGAAGTCTACATCGGTTCTGTCAGGTGGTGAGAAGTCACGTATGATCATTGGTAAGATGATCCTGGAAGAAGCTAATGTCCTGGCCCTGGACGAGCCAACCAACCACCTGGATCTGGAGAGCATTGAAGCTCTCAACTATGCGTTGACCGAATTTGACGGATCAATCCTTTTTGTATCCCATGATCGCGAGTTTGTCTCCTCACTGGCCACTCGCGTGATCGAGATGACTCCCGAAGGCATTCTGGACTACCGTGGGACCTATGAGGAGTATCTTGAACGGGAAGGGGATGCCTTTTTCAAGCGTCTTGCTGGAGGACCGGTGATCGCTTCGTAGCAGGGAGTGTTCCGTTGTAGCAACGAAGCGACCTGGACTCCTGAAGTATGGTGCAGTAATTGCAGGAACTACAGGTCGCTTCGCCGCTTTTCCCCTCCTGGAATTTTCTAACCAGACCAGGTTCTCGTATGAGCGGGCGACTCAGGGCAACCATATCGCACTGTTCATTCAGAATCATTTTTTCGATATCGTCTAGCTTTCGAATCCCTCCCACAACAATGATCGGGATTTGAACGTTCTTTCGAATTCGGGCAGCATCTTCTACGTTGTAGTTGAGATATGGTTCCGGAGTTCTGGGAAGTAGAAGCGGCACAACAGGACGCAAGGTCCGACGGATCAAGAGCGGGAGCTTTCGAAATAGAAAGTGGCCCTCCAGTATAGCATTCATTGGGAAACTTTTCCCTCTTATTGTCATGAATCCATCTTCGAAAGTTCCGCAGCTCACTTCAATGGCATCGCATCCTGACTCTTGCAGCATACGTGCGATCTGTATGGACTCCTCAATACGCATTCCTTTTTTTCTTCCATCTGTGGCATTGATTTTTGCAAGTATCGGGTAATCAGGATGAAGGAGTCGGGCTTTGCGGAAAATCTCCTGGACTATGCGAAATCTATTCTCCAGAGATCCTCCCCAAAGATCTTTTCGTTTATTAGAGTGGTTGGAAAGAAATTGGGACAGAAGGTATCCGTGTGCCATATGAAGCTGCACTCCATCAAATCCGGCTTTTACCGCTCGCGTGATAGCTGATACGAATTTGTCGACCAGGCCATGGATTTCCTGTGCGCTCAATTCATGAGGCAGATCTTCCAGATAGAGACGATCGCGCACGGATGAAGGTGCTACCGTGGGCACTCCGGTGATGCGCGATCTTGTCTGGCGGCCACAGTGAGCAATCTGTAGAATGATGGGCGTATTCAATCTATGAATCCTTTCTACAAGCGTGACATAGGATGGAATCAGGCTGTCATGGTTGATCATGAGCATATTGAAAAGTGGGCTTTTGCCCTCCTGGCTGACTCCGGCATAACCGGTGATGATGGCACCGACTCCACCCCGGGCAAGTTGCTCGTATTTTCGGATGAGGGTTTCTTCCGGTCTTCCTGATTCGTCGGCCAGGCCCTCATGGGTGGCGGATCGGAGAATACGATTGGAAAGGAGGATGGAGGATAGGGAGGTGCTGGAAAGTGATTGCATGAAAGGCCTCTTCTATATATTAGTTCAACGAACTAACTAAATGCAAGGACTGTCAACTATTTCTGCTTCTTCAGCTATCCAGGAATCTGCTCCAGCAGTTGAACAAAATCAGCGTAGCGGGCAGGGGGGATTTTTTTTCGAATGTGGTTCACAAAATTCAAAAGTGCTGCCTCATATGCGGTGGAGATTTTTTTCCCTCTGGCCTTGAGTTTGATCCGAAATACCCGCCGGTCTTCCTTTGACTGCACTTTTTCCACAATGTTGAGCCGGATCAATTTATTCACAAAGGCGGTTACAGTCGGCTTGCTGATCCCCAGTTGGACAGCAAGCTCGCTAAAGGTAGGGCTTCCCATCTGATGGATGACATCGATATAGTGGAAATGGTTTAACGATAGATCCAGAGACTCTACCTTCTTGATCTCCTGGATTTTTATTGAGAGAAGTTGGCGAGAGATTTCTTCAAGGATGCAGATGAGTCGTCTCTCAGGATCCAGTTTTGCAACCATCATCACAGCGTCGCATCCGGGTATTGCCGGTCAAGCTTTAATGACGGGGTCTTGCAGACGTTTCCTGTTGAAGAAGCCAGGGCCCCGGCAGTCATTATACTTTGGAGCTCCTGGCAAAGGTAAGCGTAATCTCACCTGAAAAAACCTTTTATATCACTCTCCATGAACTACAGTGCAAGTTTTGCTGTAGATCGTCTTCAAAATGGAAAACTCCCTTGTATCAACTGTGGATATTCTGGAAATGTTTCCATTTTTAGCAGCTGTCGCAACGCTAGCATCACCCACCTGTACAAGGCCAACGTAAGTGGTGACGCACCCCTCTCCCTCTTTGGATCCTAGAGGTTCATTATTGACCTGTTTCAGGTTGTACGAAGGAAATACAGCATCCGTATATATGCATCCTGCCATAGTCAGCAGAACTATGCCGGATACCGCCGCGAGTTTTAAAAGAGTTAGTTTTTTCATAAGTCATCAGGTCACCGCATTTAAAAAAAATCAACCTTATTAACGCTTTTTTTAAATGATATCCAGGAAAAACTCTGGCATAGCTGGAAATCAGGGAAAGCAGGCCGGGTCTGTAGAGATTTCTATAGACTATCATGCTGTGACCCTGTCTGACTGTTGACAGGGATTTTGAGACGATGATTTTCTGATGTGGTGCGTTCTGTCCTGGAATTGCAATTCTGCTTGCGTTAATCATCTTTGTATCATGAACTTGCAAGATCGGGGGGCCTATGAGCAAGCAGGAAATTATACGCAGAGTGGCCGAGAAGACCGGTCGGACTCAGAAAGAATGCACTGAAAT
>JBNLFC010000134.1:0-8746 GCA_050305335.1 Leptospirales bacterium | reverse complement strand
AGTTCAATCCGATCCTGACTTGATTCCTCTTCCCTGGGTTCGTCATTTGAATCTTCAGTCTATTCTGGGAGGAAATCCATGAAGCCAGGTATGGTTGTTCTGTCGCTTTTATCTTTCTTTTTTCTTTCCAACTGCAGGAGCCTTATAATGGAGATGCCCTCTGGCTTTGCAAAATATCAGCATACAGGAACCAGCTTTCTTGCCACGTCTCCGGACGGTGTGAGTCTGCGCATCCGTAGCGTAAAAAATCAACCCAGAGGCACACTGGAGGTGATTTCCGCTACCGCTGAGTTGCAATTTAAATCAACAGGTTACACTTTATTGCAAACTGCTCCGCTTCAATCCAGCACAGGTTGGAAGGGACGTTATTACATTACCTCCGTTCAAACCATGGCTGGTGATTATCGATATCTGGTGGCCTTTTTCCTGGATGGAGAAGAGATTCATCTAATAGAGGCTGGCGGCAGAAAAGAGGAATTTATGCCATATGAGAAAGAGCTTGTGGCAAAGCTTTCTACTGTCAGATGAAGAAGGAAACACTGGAGATTGTGGCAATCTAATAGCGTGATGGCAGTTCTTTTACCATTCTCCTGTGCTCGAAGTTACTTTACCACAAGCTCCTGATCCTGAAGCGTAGAGCTACCATTGACCAGTTCTGAGATTTTTTTTACTTCGGATGTCCCGTTCAGTATACGAACGTTGCCTTTTACCTGCATGGGTCTGTCGAACTCCACTGGACCGCTTATTTCCAGAGATCGGGCTTCTTTTAAAGAAGGAATTACCGGAAATCCTGATTCAAACCCGCTTAATTTTGAATAACTGGAATCTAGCTTGATGGAGGGTTCCCGGGCAACAGTCCGCGAGAATTCGCCCGTTTTTTCGTTTAATCGGTATACGTCACTTCTTCGCAACAGTAAGTCGGAACAATTTTTTACAGGAGCGAATCTGTCCCTGGTTACCACAAGCCCCCTGGCCGAGGGGAAATGGGAGATGGCTCCACCCATGGCTGTTTCCAGTTGAAGAATATCCACTCCATCCAGCTTTTTTCTATTTACAATTAGATTGAGAGGAATGCCTCCCTTTTGGAGGAGGATATCCCGCAAAGACTCCAGTTGAATCCAGAGGTTATTTGTGTTAAAATAAGGGAAGCGTTGAATGTCGGTAAAATCTTTCACATGTTCATCTTCCACCTGGGCTACTTCCAGAAGCTCAATTCGATCATGATGGTCGTCCATCTTTCTCCGAATCAACACACCGCCCTTGGTATCGGCCTCTGTTTTTGGGGTAATCTCCATGGCGAAGTCCAGGTGCTGTCTATGGAAGTACGAAAGGATTCGTCCATCTACCGTGGCTGCGAGATTGTCGGCATTGGAGATAAATGCAGTCGTATAACCCATTGAGAGGAGTTTGTCCAGAATTCCTGTGATCTGCAAAGCAAGATAGATATCGCCATGCCCCGGTGGGCACCAGTGATCGCTACTTTTTCCATCTCCCACCGGGAGCAATGTATTGGCCTCGATGCGAGGAATGCGATTTTGTAAAAAATCCACCGGAATATCTTGCGATTCTCCATTGATTCTGGCTATGCCCGGAGAACTCAGAGTATCCTCTCTTGTCCGAAATGAGTTCATAAAGAGCAGAGGGATTCCGGCCCGGAAGTGGGTGCGAAGATAGCGGATCTGCATAGCCAGAATCTGTAAGAAATTCAGGCTGTCGTGGACCGGAATAATAGACTTGGAGTGTTCCAGCCCCATGGAGGTGCCCAATCCTCCGTTGAGTTTAATAACCACAAGTCTTTGAATACCTTCCGGGTGGATAGTCTCGTCGGGCAGTCGATCCACGTTGACAAGATCCTCATTTTGCAGGGGAAGGATCTCATCCCATGGAACTTTCCCATCGAATCCATCATGAACCAACATTACACGGCGGAGAAACTCATCTGTAACCCTTCCGTCGATTTGCACTTCACCCATCCTGCGACGGATGGCTTCACTTATACGTTCTCTAATCATACTCTTTTCGGCTCTATCTGACGTATCATGTTGTTCATATCAGAACTGATCTCGAAAGATTCATTGATTCGAGATCAGTTCTGACTGCATGAGCTCCATTCACTGGCAGGACGCAGCTCTTTTTGACAACCTGTTGATAGAGAGGGGGTACATTATGGCAGAATCGTGGAAAATGAAAAGTAAAAAGTCGCGATGACTTCCACTTTTCACATTGCACCTTGCTATCTGATCCAGCGCCGGGCACTTCCGGGCAGAAGATCTACCCGGCCAAAGGTAAGGTCGTACGGCTCTTTTTCCCAGGAGCGGTAACGAACAAAGAGCTCAGTTACCCGTTCTCCTTTCTTGACCATTTCGTCGCTGCCATTCATCCTCCTGGTGATGGGGATTACTACTCGATAGCGGTAATAATAGACCATTCGACCCCGATCCCTTGCCGCCAGAATGGTATTTTTGCCAGGGTAGGGTCGAAATTCGGCTCCTTGCAGGGGATATCGCTTTTTCCAGAGCTCAGGTAACTCATGGAGCACCCGGTTGTATTCAGGATGCGCGGCATTTATCTGGACAATGGGGACTAGTATCAGGAGCAGCGCGATCCCCCACCTGATCTTTTTATCAAAAACAGTAGTTTGCCTGGATTCAATTTTTGAATCAAAGCCCGCCAAATTCGCAGATGGAGAAGACATCCACATCTACCCCCCGGATCCGATCGGAGCCTTTGAGGTCGGGCAGATCCACAATGCAGGCACTCTCAACAACAACCCCCCCCAGTCGGCGGACCAGGTTGATGCCTGCCAGCATGGTGCCTCCGGTGGCCACCAGATCATCGAAAATCACCACGCGATCACCGTCTTTCAATGCATCTTCATGGAGCTCGATGGCAGCTTTGCCATATTCCAGCTCATACTCTTCGGCAATAGTCTTGTAAGGCAGTTTTCCCTTTTTTCGGATAGGGACAAAGGAAATGTTTAACTCTTTGGCTACTGTAACACCAATGAGAAACCCCCGGGCGTCGATTCCGGCGATTACATTGATATCTTTGTCCAGATATCTATGAATGAAGGCGTCCATGGTTCCCCGTAATGCTCTGGGATCCTGGAATATGGGCGTAATATCCCGAAACATGACCCCTTTCTCGGGCCAGTCAGGAATGGTTCGAATTTTTGATCTGATATAGTCCTTTTCAATATGCATTTTTTATACTCACTTTTTCAACAATCTGTTTGGTTTCATTTCTCATGCCTTTTCAAAACCCCTGCATGGATCAGGTCCCCTGGATTTTGTAGCTAACTGCTATATTTCCGGCAGATCCTCTTTTCTGGCAATGAGCGTTCCAATGCCACCATCGGTAAAGACCTCCAGAAGCAGAGAGTGGGCAACGCTGCCATCTATAATGTGCGTTCTGCGTACACCTGCCTCAAGAGCCGAAAGGCAACATTCCACTTTTGGAATCATACCGCCGCCAATCACCTTCTCTTTGACCAGCTCCTTCACATCAGGAGGGGTCAGGCCCGTAATAGTGGCTCCATCGGCAAGAATTCCCGGGGTGTCGGTGAGAAGCACCAACTTTTCTGCTTTCAGCGCGCTGGCAATGGCACCTGCCATTGTGTCTGCGTTCACGTTGAGGCTGTGTCCGCTTTTGTCCACAGCCACAGGCGCAATTACAGGAATATAGCCAGATTCCATCAATCTTTCCAGAAGGTCCATACGGATGGCATCACGACCCAATTTCCCTACACGACCCAGGCTCACTGTCTCCATTTTGCCTTCAGGAGTGAGGCGCTGTATAGTGTGCAGCTCTCCTACAGCCAGGCCTCCATCTTTCCCTGAAATTCCCACTGCTCTCCCACCTTCATGGTTAATGACTGATACAATCTCTTTGTTGACCTGACCGGATAGCACCATCTCCACCACTTCCATGGCAGCGTCGTCGGTCACTCGATGGCCATCTACAAATTCAGAGGCAATTCCCAGCGAATTGAGTAGCTGGTTGATACGGGGTCCACCACCATGGACAATGACGGGTTGCATTCCCACCAACTGCAACAAAACCACATCTCTGGCAAAGTCAGAAGCCAGAGTCGGGTTTTTCATGGCAGCTCCTCCGAATTTGATCACAATGGTTTTTCCTGCGAAACTGCGGATATAGGGCAGAGCCTCCAGGAGAACCTGCACGCGAATGGGATCTTCAACACTCATGGATTTTGCCTCAATGAATTCTCAGCACGTTTTTCAGGGTGATGGATTAGGATAAATGGAATCGGATGCAGGATTGCCGGGAGTGCCAATTTCGGTCCATCGGAAAACTGCGCTCCATCGCCCTTCCGGTGGATGATTCATGTACTCCGTGCATCGCTCCAGGTATCTTCGGGCCACTGAATCATTCCCACCTCCCATCAGTATACCTCTGGTCAGAAGGATGGTACGTGAAAAGGCTCCACGTCGATACTCCTGCAATGCCATGGACCATTGATCCTGAAAGGGTTGGAAACTTTCTGGCGTGATGAGCTGTTCGTAAAGAGGAAAGTGTTTACCCGGTGTGGAGTATGAGGGAATCCATTCTATTTCACGTAACGCCACGTCTTCGCGTAGCTCGTCGGCATAGGCTTTTGTTAGAGCAATGGAGACTTCCAGCTCCCTTGCCGACTGCAACGCGAGGATCAATTCATGAATTGTGGAATTGAGAGGATCCCCGCTATCGGAGTGGAGCCCGGCGTGTAAAACTGCTGTAACGCATCCCTCTTGAACCATCTCTGTCGCTCCGTCTCTTGAATCGCGCAGCATTCTCATCCCTGTGCCGGGAAATCGTATAATGAATATATCACCTTCCTGGTAGGCGATGTCTCCCATGTTCAATGCTCTGCGGGTCACTTTTGCCGAACTATCGGGGCGGTCAGGCAGGATGATTCCGAGGTAGATATTTCGCTGCACGAGACGAGCGGATCCAGAGGAGTTTTGTTTGATCTTTTCCTTTTCATCCATCTCTTTCGTCTGAATGATAACCGGAGCCTGTGGGATTCGCCTTTCCAGGAGTCGTGCAATGTGCATGAGGCTACGATAGTATAGAATATCGCCCTTCTGGCTTTGCTCATCACTGGGAGGATCGGTGAGGGCTATGATATAGATGACATTGTTGGTGCTGGCATCCATCACTGGAATCCAGAGTCCGGGACCAGACTCCACCATCTCCGGATTCTCTTCATAGAAGCGCCGGGCCAGCCCTCCGGTAGCACTACGATCACCAATTCCTGTGAAAAGGTACGGTTCACGGTTTTCTTTCATCCATATGATTATATCTTGAATATTGCGGTATAAGAAATGATCGGTTTTTTCAATGATTTCTCCGTTGCGATAAACCAGAGAATAACTCTCTACCAGGTTGGTGGTCGTTTCGTCAGGCAGCAGTATGGAGCCCGTTTCAAAACGAAGGTGCCGTAACAGAGATCTTAGAAAAACGGTACGATAGTGTTCTCCGCCTGCTGCGTAGTGGTCCAGATTACCTGTGATTTCATGAAGGGATGCGAGTTCGACCACTTTGCGATCCAGCTCCATACGCGAATGAAATAATTCCTCCTTGATGCGAGCGTTTTCCACAAGAAGACCAGTATGGCGAGCAACAATGGCGAGAAATTCCAGGTCCTCCGAGTTGAATCCGTCCACAGCAGTGGAGTTTACAACCTCAATGACTCCGATTACCCGTTCTCTGGCGAAGATGGGTGCGACGATCATATCTTTCGTCGCCTGGCCCGTTGCTTTGTCAACGCCTGCAAAAAATCTTGGATCGGCTGCCACATCCCTGACAAGCTCCGGGGCAGCTTTCTCCACAACCCACCCGGCAATCCCCTGTCCCGAAGGTATTTTCACCCGATCCAGACGAGTGCGCGTCTCACCGATCATTGTGTGAAAATAGAGCTCATTGGTGCGAGGATCCACAAGAATTAGGGATGCACTGCTGCCCTGCACTGCGTCCGTCATGGTCTGAATGATAATTTTCAGAACCGAATCCAGCCGGTCTTCCTGAAGCAACCTGGAACTCAAATTCAGGATTTTTTCGTAATGATCGGTTAACGCATGTCTGTTTTCATACTTCTTCATCAGAAGGAGAAATGAGTGGATCAGGTGTGATGCCCGGACCTGCCCCATAATTCTCCGATCAGAAACTTGCGAGCCTTCCGGTGGATTTAGCAGTTCAGAAGCAAGGACAGAAACCAGGTCCCTGGCAGCCCGGATGGCATTTTTCTCATCACCGGTCAGGTCTCTGGGATGGCGACCCAGGATCATTTTCATACCAGAAAAGGGAAGGGTCTCGTAAACTTCACCCGAATCCGCTCCAACGGATGCCAGAAGCTGACCACTTTCGCTCAAAAGCTGAATACCTGTACACTCAATCTCTTTTTGAAGAGAACGAAGGATATGATAAAAGAGCCTTTCTACAGGTGTTGTGGGGGATGTTTCAGCTTCCAAAGGACTCTCCGTGGTAGTATTATCGGGTCCGGCTTTGACCGTTCTTGAAGTTCATTTCAGCAATCCAACCATGGCTGAATGCCTTAGAATTCAGCCATGGATTTTTCAACGAAGCGAAAAATGGTAAGCTTTGCTTCCGTTTTTTTGCACCTGTGCTCAGTTTTCTTCTGGTTATCCAAACATCGGGTATCCGAAATTCCGCAAATGGCGACTCAACAGCGAGAGAGGCAGACCTACTACATTGAAGTAGTCTCCATCAATGCCTTTCACAAAAAGAGAAGCAAGACCCTGTATGGCGTATGCACCAGCAAGGTCATAGGGTTTTTCCAGCGCAACATAAGTCTCTATTTCAGATCGGGTCAGATCGTACATGGTTACTGTTGTAATGGAGTGATCCATGATAAGATGGTGGTTGCCAGCCAGTGCCAGAGCAATGCCCGTAATGACTTGATGGCTCTTTCCACTCAACTTTTCCAGCATTTGTATGGCATGCTCTTCATTGCGGGGTTTCCCAAGAATTTCTCCTTCCGGAGAGACAACAATCGTGTCTGCACCCAGCACCAGTGTGGTGTTTCCCCTGGTGTGGGCAATGCTTGCGGCCAGTTCGTTTGCTACTGATGTGGCCTTTCTGGCTGCCAGATCCATGGCCGCTACCCGGGGTGGCTTTCCCGGATCAATGATTTCTTCAATATTAGAGATTTGTACCGTAAAAGGAATGCGGGTGATCGATAGAAGTTCCCTTCTTCTCGGTGAAGCAGATGCTAGAACCAGCAAAGAAGGAGGGGGCAAATGGTTTTTACGTTTCATATTCCTCGAACTCAAAGATGGTGATGAGTTGCTATACCAGCGTATTCCTTTTTCCTCCCCATCATTTTCAACAGGAAAACTACCGAAAATCGTCTATATACTAAGGAAGGTCCCGCTTCATCCGGGGACAGCATGGATATTATCCTATGAGGTTTGAATCCTCCTTTCCAGAGTGGAACGGTTATGTCCAGAAAAAAAGAAGTCAGGGGTCAATTCCCTTTTTCCGGGAAGGAAACAGAAGAGTCTCTCCGCAACCAGCTGTCGCTCTGTAAAGAGCGAATTGACGAGCTGTTTCAGCGCCATATTGCCATACGCTTGATCATTGATCCTGAGAACGGCAACCTGGTGGATGCTAACCAGGCCGCCCTCCAGTTCTATGGATATTCCATGGAACAATTAAAATCACTCACTATATATGATTTGAATATTCAGGATCCCAGGCTAACCCGCTATGCTATGGAAAGGATTATGGAGGGTGTCTTAGCTCCATTTTTATTTCAGCATCGACTTGCTAACGGTGAGCTTAGAGATGTGGAAGTTTATAGTAGTCCCATTCATATTCAGGGGCGAGGGCTTTTATTTTCCATCGTGCACGATGTCACTGATCGTGTCAGGGCTGAGCGTTCTTTGCGTGAAAGCGAGCGCAAGCTGCGTATTCTCATCAATACAGCATCGGAAGGATTCTGGATGCTGGATCAAAACAATATCATTCGTGAAGTAAACGACTCCCTCTGTAACATGCTTCAACGCACAGCAGGAGACCTGATCGGCCATCCCGTATACCATGTTGTTCATGAATCGGATCATCACCTTCTGGAGGGAATGCAGGAGGAGCTGAGAGCAAAAGGGGGGCTGGTCCTTGAGTTTACGCTGATCTCTTCAGAGGGTTCCCATCTTAAGACAATCATTCACTCCACTATGTTTCGGAATGAAAACGGAGAGGCGGCGGGTTCTTTCGCTTTTATTACCGATGTGACGGTCTTAAAAGAGACCGAACTTATGGTGGAAGAGAATTTGATCCTTCTGCAAACCGTAATGGACTCCATTCCGGCAATAATCTTTTTCAAAGATGAGACAGGAAGGTTCGCCGCGTGCAATCGTTCTTTTGAGGAGAATATGAGTATTGAAAAGAGTGCCACTCTTGGATTCAAAAGTTCTGATATCTTTTCCGAAGAGAGTGCCGCCTGGCTGGATCAATTTGATACCGAAGTTCTGTCTTGTGGCCATTCCATCCGATATGAGACGTCGGGTACAGGAAGCTCGAATGCTGTGCGCAACTATATTGTCTACAAATCTCCCTGCCGACGTAAGGATGGGACGCTGATCGGCATTGTGGCCGTTGTTCTTGATATAACCGAAAGGAAAATTATCGAAGATCAATATAGAATTTTGAACAATCATCTGGAAGAACGGGTGGAATCGGAGATCAGATCCAGACTCAAAAGCGAAAAGAAATACGAGTTCAT
>JBNLFC010000133.1:0-8864 GCA_050305335.1 Leptospirales bacterium | reverse complement strand
CAAACCATCCACGAACGAGGAAAAAATGATCCAGCCATACAGAAAGACAGGCTGGATGGAAAAGCAGAAGCATCGACCAATGATGCCGGTGGGAAGACCGGGGGTAACGATGAAATTTATATAGCCCTTATGATTCTAACTTTGCTATATCTGGCACTTTCTGGAGTAATAATAAATCTCAATAGTAAAGCAAGTATAAAGAGTGGCTTGAAAGGAGTGAAGCAAACAACAGATTCCATGGATAAACCTGTGGACGACTCTTCTTTGAAAAAGGAAGGGGTGCAGAGTAACCTGGTTCTACATTCCCTCAATCCACAGCAAGCATATTTTGTTCCCGACCCGCTGATGCTCAGACTGGCCAGGTACATTGGAATTCCGGTATTACTCTGGAGTGGAGCAATGACGATTGATTTTTTTCAAAGCATTTTTCCATTCTATACTGTGGCAAATATTTTTGTAATTATAGAAAAAATAATACAATATAATCATAAAGCATCCATAGCGGGGCCAGCCTACAATCGATACTTGATTTTTAAAAAAGGGATTGATGGCTATTTTAAATTTACGTTTTTTTTATTTCCAGTAGGCGTCATAATTCCATTCATCCTGATTCAACAAAAACTATCCGCACTGCGCAAAGAAGCACGCAATTGTGACAGATGCGGTAAACCGCTTCGTTGCCTTGATGATAAAGCAGATGACGCATATCTTCCTGACGGCCTTGCGAAAGAAGAGGAAGTGGGTTCCGGGGACTATGACGTCTGGGTTTGCGACTCCTGTAGTCATGCGGATCTCTATCCGTACGAAGTCGTCTTTACGAATTACACTCAATGTACCCATTGCAAATATAAAACCTATCATATGGTCGCGACCCATACCGTTGTTTCTCCCACGTGTAGCTCTTCTGGCCAGGGCGAGCGCAATTATCGTTGCGAGTTTTGCCATCAAACTTCAACAGAAACTTTCAGCATTCCCAGACGTGTTTGTGACGACAGCTCATCTTCAGACAACACCTCCAGTCATAGTTCAGTTTTTTCTGGGGGCTCTTCTTCCAACAATAGTTCATCCTCGGGTGGTTCTTCCAGCAACGGAGGATCTTCATTCGGGGGAGGCGCCTCAGGGGGCGGTGGCGCCGGGGGAAGCTGGTAAGACTTAATCTGAGGGAGAGATCACAGGTAGTGTACAAAATCTTTCGCAATAATAATAATTCCCGGTGAGTTTCTTTCCGAATCACAAGATCGCTTCGGCTAAAATCTTCTAAATAAAAAAGAAAAAACCAAACAATAAGCACCACTCCCAAAAAAATCTTTACGATCCCCCTCTGCGCCCTCTATCCCTCTGCGGTTCCCCCTCTCTCCTTAATTTCTTGCCATCTAACCTTCCCCCTGCTAAACCACCCGATAGATGAAACTCCATCCCCTCTCTATTCTCCTATTGCTCCCTCTCCTCCACTCCTGTGAATCCGCGCCTGCACTCACCACCTCGCCCCCTGTGGCCGTGGCTCTGGACCATCTCAATGCATGCTATGGCCGCAGCGTCCGGGTGGCGGTCATGGACTTCACAGACTCTTCAGGCCAGAGGAGTTCCTACGGAGACTATGTGGCAGGGGAGTCGGACCTTCCCCCGGTCTCACTTCCGAGAGAAAGGTCCGATCTTTCGAAAGATCAGTGCCATGCAGATTTGCAGCGTGCCATGCTGGATCTTCGCACGGATGAGAAGGTTCACCAGATGGCACGGGAGGCCATGAAGATTCCTTTCGACAACAACTGCGGTTAGATCCACTACGATGTAATTCGAACCTTCACCAGGTACAAGAAGTTTCCAAACGAGTATACGACGTTCCTGATGCAGGCCCTGCAAACCATTGATCCACCGGAACAAAAAGGGCGATCTCAGATGATCCTTCGCTACCTGCAAGAGGATGGGGAGCTGGATCAAAAAGAGTGAAGTATGGGCTTACGGCACATCATGAACGGAGATTTCGATTCCATTCGCATTTTGCTGGGATTCCACCTCTATCTGAATGATAAGAATACTGCCGGAACCAAAAAACGAATCGATAGCGTGATCGATGTGATCCGTCAAAATCGAATGGGCAAACCTGTAGCGCTGGATCGGGGCGAAGGAGTTGTGGCGCTGCTGGATGGTGTGAGTCATGCGGGTCTGGCCCTGCGATCGAGTATGGTGGAGTTCCTCTGCAAAGAGTATAAAACCGAATATGAATTCCAGAAAAAGCCCAGGCAAAAATATCTTCTGCACTATGGAATCCAGTGCAACAACGCTCCCGGAATAGACGAACTGCTCACTGCCATGGCCTCCAGGAATTGGGATGAGAAGATTCGCGCAGCAAAGGAGCTTGCACAAATGGGAGAGGGTGCCACAAAAGCAGAATCAGCGGCCATTCGCTGCATGAAGCGCAAAGGCGCCAACGCCCCCCTTTACCAATGGCAGAGCTACTGCGCCCGGATACCGGGAAACATAAAGTCGGCCAGACCCGAAGCCCACCGCGCCATGATGGAGATCTTTGAAGAGGAAAATAACGCAAGTTCAGCACAGGGTGCGGTTCAGGTGGCCATGCTCCAGATCGGTAGCCCCGCGCTGCCTGCGCTTCAGGAAATACTGAAATCTCATCCCAACACCAGCATGTGTGTGTGGGCAGCGCGAATCCTCGGTTACATGAAGCAGAACGGCCGGGGCGCACTGGAAGGCCTTGTAGTGGCATCCACAGAAGATTCCGATCCATTCGTAAGAAGAGTTGCCTCTCAATCCGCCCAGATGATTCGAAATGAGTTTCCGGAATTGAAATAGGAGTGCAGATATTATGAAAATGAAACTTCCGCAGTTCACTACCCCGCTAAAAAGCTGGATATAGGTGCCAGCGAAAAAGAGGAGGAGAGTTGCCCTTACGACGCCACCTCCCTTTATCAGGCTGGCCTCCGTCTCATTCGTAGATCCCGTCCCTTTATCATCAGAAGGTATTTAAAGGCTCTGCTCAATGTCCATAAAACAAAACCGCAAATCGTAAAGAACCGAATCGACGAGTTCATGGAGTTGGGTTTGCGCGGCGAAATAGGACGCCCGGCCACCACATCGCCGACCGATCTTGTTTTTCTATTATTAAAAACCAGCAATGACTACTTCGGAGATGCGAAAGGATTTCTGGGAAAAAATTGCTCAAACCATGAATGAGCGTATGGAAAAGAAAAAATCCAGTGCACAGTCATGCCCGGTGTAGATGCACTCATTGCAAAGATGAACTCCCCCGACTGGCCCAATCGATTGAGCGCTGCCAGCGCCGGGGTGGTGGCAGGGAGCTATTTTTTCAGCGCGTTTTTCATACGCATCAGCTTACCGCGCAAACGCATAATGGCCTTGGTGTGGAGCTGGGAAATACGGCTTTCGGTGACTTCCAGAACTTCGCCAATCTCTTTCAGGGTGAGGTCTTCATAATAATAAAGAACAATAACTTTTTTCTCTTTATCGGGAAGGTGCTTGATGGCTTCCACAATGACAGACTTGATCTCCTCTTTCTCAATGAGGCTATCAGGGTTCAGGTTGTTGGGTGATTCCAGAGTCTCCATGAAAGAGACTTCATCGGAATCATCTCCCATATACCAGATGTCATGTAATGAGATAATACTTGTGCCAGAGATTTTTGTCAGCAGGGACTGCAGCTCATCCACGGAGATGCCCAGTTCCCGGGCAATGTCTTCGTCTTCCACCGTGTGGCCCAGTTTGTTTTCCAGCATGGAGATGGTTTCTTCCACCTGCTTGGCTTTCTGGCGAATGGAGCGAGGGATCCAGTCAATGCTGCGCAGTTCATCAAAGATGGCGCCGCGAATACGGGTCATGGCATAGGTTTTGAATTTAATATCGCGGTCAGGGTCGAATTTCTCGATTGCGTCCAGAAGACCGAAGGATCCGTAGCTTACCAGATCATCGAATTCAACGTTCTGCGGCATACCGATGTGCACTTTGCCGGCGACGTATTTAACCAGCGGAGAATATTTCTCGGCAAAATAGTCCCGCAGTTCTCGTTCACCGGTTCTGCGATACTGTCGCCACAGCTCGGTTTCATCGGATTCTTTATATTTATCGAGTATCCTCGACATACTGTTTTCGGTATCACACGGATGTCAGGACAGGCAATGCCTGGCCTTTTGTGCGAATTTCCTTACTCCTCATCTTTTGCCAGCATTGTCTTGATTGCCTGAGCGATCAACTTCGGCTCATTTTTTATTTTTACCCGATTCACGAGTATATGATCTCCATACACCCGTGCCTCATCATCTACGCTGGGAATACTGGTGGCAGGCTCCCCTTCACCGGAATAACCGCCCCCGGATGAGGTTTCTGAACCATACCCGCCAGAAAGATCTCCAGCTTCATTCCCATCGCCCGTAAAATCCGAAGCACCCGAAAGATCCTCGGACGAGGAAACAACTCCGTCTGACTGAAAAAGACTCAACAATTCCGGCACTCTGAGCTCTATGAACCGGATCACTCCGAATCCCAGCCCACCTGCCAGAAGCGTACAGATGAACGCAGTGAGGAGCACATCAGTCAAGCGGTTTCCGACAACAAAGCCCAGCACAAGGGAAATAATCATCCCTATGATGGCGAAACCGAGGGTGAATCTTATGGATAAGCCCAACTGGGCAACCTCCCCCGCTTATGGCTGCATCTCATCCACGTCATTTCCCGACATATTCAAGATCTTCTGGAAAAAACCCATAATACCCTGCGCATCGGCTTTGTACGTAGTATTCAGGACTCGAGCTGCCAGATGATGAATACAGGCAGCACTTTTTGAGCCCGGAAAGAGTGTCACATTGGGCCTCTGGTTCCGGATGCTCTTTTGCACTGTGCTCTCTTCAAATATAAACCCCAGGTTCTCAACCCGGGTCTTCAAAAACTGGGAAGAGATACTGATCAGACGATCTGCCACGCGTTTTGCCTCAATGGCACTGGGTACACGATTCACTATGAGTTTTATGATTTTATCCTGACGATTTGCCACTATGCTTTTGATCATGCCATACGCATCCGTAATGGCCGTTGGTTCCGGTGTGGTAACTACAATCACATCGTCCGCAGGAATCACAAGTCCAATTACATTGGCACCCACACCAGCACCGGTGTCGATGATCATGACATCATAGCCGGAAACGCTCTGCAGCCCACGAATGAAGGCTTCACGCTGATCATCGCTCAGATTTGCAAGCTGAGAAATACCATTGGCACCGGCAATGATATCAATTCCATAGTTGGTAGTGATGATTACATCTTCAATGCGCTTTTTTCCGCGCATTACCTCGTAAAGGTTGTACTCAGGAATAATACCCAGAAGTACGTTCACATTGGCCAGACCCAGGTCACCATCGAAAAGAAGCACCTTCTTACCGGCTTTTGCCATGGCAATTGCCAGGTTCACGGAAACCATCGTTTTTCCAACACCGCCTTTGCCGGAGGTAATAGATATAATCCTGGTTTTTACCGGGCTGACTTCCAATGGGACACCTTCCAGCTCTTCTTGCTCCACAAGCCCTTCCTCATCTTCATTGGCATAGAGTGGTCCCTCTGTCCGGTTTTTTGTCATCTTTCTGAGATTGGACGCCTGATCGATGATTTCCATTGTTCCTTGCATAGCTGTTCTTCCTGCCTTTACACCCTCTGAATGAGCCGATGAGTCTTTGGCTTAAGACCGCTATCTCTATCCACAGTAAAATCTCTTTCCTGAAGATAAAGATCAGGGTTTGAGCAAAAGCCTGGCCATCTCCATGGGAGCGGCAGCCAGAATATCCCCCGGTACCCCCTGACCATTCATCAAATAAGAGAACGGCCTGTTTATTTTATCGGCAACCTCGATGAATGCACCAATAAATTCTGTTTCATCAAGTTTAGTCAGTATGATTTTTTCAAAACCCAGAAAGTCATACGACTGAAGAAGAGATTCCAGCAACGAAGGGTTTGTGTTAGCAGCAATTACAAGGTGCTTTTCCAGACGAACAGGACAAATATCAATAAAACGTTTCAACTCCTGCAGGCGGACCTTATCCTGATAACTGATCCCGGATGTGTCAATCATCATCAACTCGGCACCATCTCTTGCCATGGACTCCTTGAACTCTTCGGGTGTCAATGGATTGTAAAAAGGAAGTCCCATAACGTTTGCATAGCTCTTCAATTGCTCTGTGGCGGCTATGCGATAGTGATCCAGACTGTAGAGGGAAACCTCCCTCTTCTCCATGATATAGTATCGGGCAGCCAGTTTAGCCAGGCTGGTGGTCTTTCCCGACCCCGTAGGACCTATGAGCATCACAGCCCGGCAATCACCACGGGTAGGAGCAATGTCAGGCACAGTTCGAATGACCGATGCCAGCCCTTCCAGGGTTTTTTGCTCCACACGGCCTATCTCCTTTTTCTCCACCTGGCTTAGATGGGCGGAGAGCTTCTGAATAAAGCGATCGGCGAAGTCCACACTCATCTGGGAATAGAGAAGACGACCCCGGATCGCTTCCAGGTTGGAATCACCACCGCTGTAATCCCCTTCTATTTGAACTTTTGAGGTAATGATGGAACTGGTACTGGAAGTAGAGTCCTTTTTTTTTCGTTCTGGAATGGCCGGGGGAAAAGGGGGAAGCTCATCCATCTCCCCCTGATCCTCGTCTGGCCGCAAAAGTGCTATAAGCTCTTCAGCAGAGTAGTCAGCCTCTACAGGAGACCAGACAGGATTTTTTTTGCCTGCACCCATGGGATTTTCATTAGAACGGGAGCTCTCTTCTTTGCCATGTTTTTCCGCTTGAGCGGTATCTGGGCGGTCCCCGGACCTTTTATCAGCAGGTTCCCGGGAGTTCTCTAAACTCTTTTCCACAAGTTTGCGAAACAGTTCTGACTCAGCCTGCTCTTCCTTCAACTTTGCGGTACTGGCAAAGGATGGCGATGTGGTAGCTGAAGACTTTGCTGCGGAGGGACGGATGGCTGGTCTGGTCGATCTATTAGGACCTTCTTCACGAATCATGTAATCAATTTCAAAAAGCCGCCGGGAAAGAAGACTGGACCCGAGAACCCCGCCTTCCTTCACCTCACGGTAAGCAAGCACAACAATCTGGTCTGAGCCATACTTGCTTCTGAGCTGCATAAGGCACTCAGAGACGCTTTTTCCTCTAATTTTCTCGTAACGCATCGATTTATCCGGCCGGGCCGCTTTTGTATTGCCTGGAAAGTCCCTTTTTCCAGCCTTCAGAGCATAGTTATGTCACATTATCGATTCTACAACCATTTTCTATTTTCAGCCCGGCTGATTTTTCACGAATTGCAGCGCGTTCCATGCAGATGGATTGCCTTTTGCCTGAAAATAAAAAGACTCATTCCCGTTGGCCCTTTGACCTATAATCAATTTATGAGCAAAAGTCTATTCTCATGGCTGGCAGCAGCCATATCGGTAATTCAGCTTTTCGGATGTGCAAGTCAAAAGCCTGGTCCCGGGCCACTACCTTTGAGTGAAATGAAATGGGGTGCGAAGCCTGAAGCCATTGAAGCAGCAATGAAAGCCAGACAATGGTCTTTGACGGAATCTTCAGAGGGCAAGCTGGTCTTTCAATTACCGGCAGAAACTATGAACAAGACAAAGGATACAATGGATCTTTTCGAGCCTGCTTCCATTACCTTTTTTTTCCATGACAATAGAATGAAAATGATCCGCCAGAAAGTGAGTGCACCTGTAGCACAAATGGATAAGCTTCAGCAGCTATTTATTGAGCAGTATCAACTGGACAAGCCTGCCCGCACTCAAACACCTGTGGAGAAAAAAAGTGCAACCGGCAATCTCACTACAGAGGAGTCGGCCATCTACCAGGGCAGCGGCATTCTGGTCCGAATTTTTCGTGAACGAGTCAAGCCGGTGGAAGAAAAGATGAAAGATGCTGTAACTGATCAGCTGGAAGTTCAGGTCTTCAGTATAGCTGAAAACCCCAATATATCTGTTGATGCTCTCTCCGCAATGTAGCCGAAAAGCAGCCTGCTAGTGGTGATGGATGCCATCCCCATAATGGGGCTGAGGAGATTGGGTTTCCGGATGCACTTCGTGGGGCTTAATGTGAGGATGCTGTTCGATGAACCGCACGCAAACATTGTAGTGGAGCAGAGGAGATTCGTCTCCTGCAGGTGCAATTTTCATAGCATTCTCATAATGCTGCAGTGCCTCTTCCATGAATTCGAAAAGATCATTCCCGGGGAGCTCGCGTACTCTGGCTTTGGCCCATCTTTCCAGTATCAAACCCGCAAAATACTCCTGCAGAAAGGGAGATTTAAGCTGAGACAACCAGGAACGAGCTTCTTTCAAACGCCCTCCCGCCGGGCGTGAGTGACTGGGAAAGTCCCCGGTAATGGCAATGATCAGTTGAGCTACGGCATCCTGATTCTCCGGATCCACCTCAAGAACGTCGCGACAGATACTCTCGGAGGTCTTGGGATGATTCATCATCCGATACTTCTCCGCTTTTTTAAGAGCATCAGCGATGTATTCTTTTGAGATTCTCTTTTTTTCCATGGCAATCCTCCAGCCCGGAGAGAAATGAATGGCAGACAGGGCAGAATCCTATCAACTTAGAACATGAAACATATCCTGCAAAGCTAAAAAAGAACGGAGCTATAGCACACAAACTGCCGGGAGAGCGAGTGTGGCCTTTAAACCGAACGGTGAGACTCGCCCGATAGCCACATGGCCTCTGAACTGACTGGTGGAGACACACCTGACAACCCCTCAGGAGGAGGTGTGCCCCATGCTCTGGACACGGAGGGACAGGCATGGGGTCGGGTGTGCTCTCTCACCAGTCAATGGACGCCCGGCGCAACAACTCAGG
>JBNLFC010000132.1:0-8932 GCA_050305335.1 Leptospirales bacterium | reverse complement strand
ATGGGGATTTGCAGCAACCGGATTATCCCTATTATCCGGCATTCTCTTTCTACTACAGATGATTGAAGTCGTATCTACCAGCTATATGCTTCTGAATTTACCTCTGGCGGTGAATGAAATCATACTTGCGATCTGGCTAATTCTGAAAGGGTTCAACGTAGCTTCCTCATCGGCTATGGATCTGAAGAATGGAGCTACGCCCGGGTTCACCGGGTCGAAGGCAACGTTCTGATACTCCGGGAAGGTGAAGAGGACATATTTCGTCTTCTGAATGTACAGCGCTCATTCTCTAAAAGGAAAAACAATGAACGAAGCTACAACGTCCTCTTTCCAGGGTCTGACTGAGAATGAGGTCCAGGCCAGGAGGTCCCGGGAGGGATTCAACGAACTCCCCTCCAGGCAAAAACGTGGTATCTGGATCATCCTTTTCGAGGTAATCCGGGAGCCCATGTTTCTTCTACTGGTGGCGTGCGGACTTCTCTACCTCCTTCTGGGGGATCCAGGCGAGTCCTTGCTTCTTCTGGGATTTGTTCTGGTTATCATCGGCATAACGGTTTTTCAGGAGAGAAAGACGGAGCGAGCTCTGGATGCTTTGCGCGATCTCTCCAGTCCACGGGCTCTTGTGATTCGCGGCGGACAGGAGTATAGAATTGCAGGTCGCGAAGTGGTGAGAGATGATATCATTATCATCAAGGAAGGGGATCGCATTCCGGCCGATGCCATTTTGCTGAAACAGTCCAACATCCTGGTCGATGAGTCCCTTCTCACAGGAGAATCCTTTCCCGTTGGCAAAACAATCTGTACAGAGATACCTCAGGACATCACTCCAGGAGGAGAAAATCAACCTTTGCTCTATTCCGGCACCATGCTGGTCCAGGGAAGTGGTATTGCAAAAGTAATCGCTACCGGAGTTCGCAGTGAGCTTGGCAAAATAGGAAAATCATTGAGTTCCATAGAACAGGAATCCACCTTATTGCAGAAAGAAACCAGACAGATCGTTACAACAATCGCACTTCTGGGAGCGCTTCTTTTTACTATTGTTGTAACTGTTTACGGGTTCACCCGCGGTGATTGGATTCACGGATTTTTAGCAGGCCTGACCCTTGCCATGGCTATGCTTCCGGAGGAGTTCCCTGTTGTACTCACGATTTTTCTCGCACTGGGTGCCTGGAGGATTTCGCGTCGGAGTGTGTTGACCAGACGCTTCCCGGCGATCGAGACTCTGGGAGCGGCCACGGTCCTCTGTGTCGACAAAACAGGAACGTTGACCATGAACAGAATGGCAATCCAGCAGATCTATTCCAGTGGCGCCCTTTTTCGTGTTCCGGACAGTGCTACCGATTTCGCTTCCCGCAGCATTGATACGCAAACTCTCCCCGAGCAGTATCACGAGATTGTAGAGTATGCACTTCTTGCCAGCCAGCAAGATCCCTTTGACCCCATGGAGAGAGCGATTCATAGTCTGGCGAAATCTGCTCTTGCTCGCACAGAACACATCCATGGAGACTGGAGTCTTGTCCAGGAGTATCCCCTCTCCCGGGATTTACTTGCGGTATCACAGGTATGGAAATCACCTGATAATAGCCAGTTTATGATCGCCGCAAAAGGAGCTCCGGAGGCTATTTTCGATCTATGTCACATGAGTGCAAAGGATCAGCGTCAGAACATACTGCTTGTCGAATCCATGGCCCGTGAAGGACTCCGCTTGATTGCTGTTGCCCACGCCATCTTCTCAGCCGGAGAACTTCCTCACAATCAGCATGATTTTGAATTCCAGTTTCTGGGAATTCTGGGATTTGCTGATCCCGTACGCCCCGGGGTAGCTCCGGCTGTGGAAGAGTGCTATCGCGCAGGCATGCGGATGATTATGATTACGGGTGACTACCCCGGTACCGCGCTAAAAATTGCAAAAGAAATCGGCATGCCCGGCGCTACGGAAAAAAGCGTCATTACAGGACCGGATCTGCGCTCCATGAACGATCTGGAACTCCAGAACCGAATCCGTTATACATCGATTTTCGCACGAGTTGTTCCCGAGCAAAAACTGCGTATTGTGAATGCTTTGAAAGCAAAGGGAGAAGTTGTGGCTATGACAGGTGACGGCGTCAACGATGCGCCGGCATTAAAGGCAGCTCACATTGGAGTTGCAATGGGGGGCCGGGGAACTGACGTAGCACGAGAGTCTGCATCCATAGTTCTTTTAAATGATGATTTCCTCTCCATTGTGGGTGCGGTTCGAATGGGACGGCGCATCTATGACAACCTGCAAAAAGCCATGGCATACATTGTGGCAGTACATGTCCCCATTGCCGGGCTCTCCATGATACCTGTGCTATTCAAAATGCCGCTCCTGCTTCTTCCAGTCCATGTCGTATTCATGGAGCTGGTCATTGACCCGGCTTGTTCCGTAGTTTTTGAAGCTGAAGAAGAGGAGAAAAACACAATGAATCGCCCACCACGATCCATTCACTCGCGAATTTTCGGTAAAGAGAGAATGTTTTTGAGTTTATTTCAGGGACTTTCGGTGCTGGCTATTACTTTAGCTATTTATACTTTTTCCAATTTGATGAATTTCCCCGAGGGGCATACCAGAGCTCTAACTTTCAGCGCCCTTCTCCTTTCCAATCTTGCGCTAATTTTGACCAACCGCTCATGGAACACAGGATTTGTCACCATGATGCGAACCAGAAATAGAGCTTTCTATCTGGTCTCCACCGGTGCCACTCTTTTCCTTTTGCTTGTTTTATATGTTCCTTTGCTGAGAGGACTTTTTAAGTTTGACTTTCTTTCATTTCAGGATCTGGTCATCGCATCCGGGTCCGCTTTTCTCGGGGTTGCCTGGTTTGAAGCATTCAAATGGTTCAGAAAGCTAAAAACAAAAAGTCCTGACAAATAGAGATACACGCCAGCTAGTTCCAATTCTTTTTGAAAGACAAATCATTTTGAACGAATTACAAATTGAATCTTTCCGTAGATTTGAACAGGAAGACAGGGATGTGCCAGACTCCTTTACTGGCTTCCATCTACCCATGACGTTGGTACACCAAAGGTTTTCCCAACGGGTCCCCATACCGAATCTCGGTGATTCCGACTTCCGATACAATGCACTCCGTAATCCAGGCTATTCAATGGTAGAGCGCATCCCTCAAATAGGTAGTTTTTATATCGCGTTAGTAAACTTCTAGACGTTCGAGAAGCCCTCATTCGCCTCCAGATAGATTCAGACTGCTTGAATTCGCACCATTTCTGAAACGGCGCATAATTCACGATACTTGCTCAAATTTTGTAGGCGAATGTGAGATGTAACCTATACTGTCTGATATGACACCCAATGCCTGAAACACTCTGCGTAAGATTGCGGCGGTAGCTTTCACCAAAGCATTGATTCTGGTGTCTGAGACTTCGCTTGAAGGTAGCAAACGAAACCGCCGACAGCGGGACCCGGGCCAGTTCGACTATGGAACAGGCGACCCTGGATGCCCGCGGAGAAACAATATGAGCAATAATGAATTGAATGTGATGGTTGTGGAAGACGACGATTTTCAGCGCAAAATAGTAATCCGTATGCTGAAATCGATAGGAGTGGGTTCCATCAAGGAAGCGAGCAACGGTCGGGAAGCTCTGGATCAAATCAACGAACAAGGCGAAGCACAGGTGGACATTATCCTGTGCGATCTAAATATGCCGGAGATGGATGGACTGGAGTTTCTGCGACACCTGGGCCAGATGCACTCGAACATCGCCATCATTATTGCAAGCGCACAGGGCAATCAACTCCTGCTTGCCGCAGGAAAACTGACAATGATGTACGGCATGAAACTCCTGGGTGTCGTTGAAAAGCCAGTCATGCTAGCACATCTCATAAAATTGATTTCAAAATACAAACGATCTCCGAATAAGTGGCCGGAGTTTGGACACACCCGCAAATTTGACATGGACGAGATCTCCCGTGGAATCCGGGCAAAAGAGTTTGAACCCTTCTTCCAGCCTAAAGTGGATTTACAAACCCATCAGCTCGTGGGCGCAGAGGCCCTGGCACGCTGGCGACACCCGAAGTATGGCGTCATCGGTCCCGGCGCTTTTATTCCAGCTCTTGAGAAAAGTTCATCCATTGATGAGTTGACCTTTCTCATGCTGGAAAAGAGCGCTGTAGCTGTTCGCTCCTTGCGCAAAGCAGGCCATACCATTCCTGTCTCAGTGAACCTATCCCTGGTATCTCTGGACGATCCAGGGCTATCGGATAAAATCACCAGAATGGTCTACGATGCCGGAATTGACCCCCATTCCATCATCCTGGAAATCACAGAGTCAGCCGCAATGACCAATGTTGCACACGCCCTGGAAAACCTGGCGCGGTTGCGGATGAAGGGATTCATGCTTTCTATCGACGACTATGGTACCGGCTATTCCAGCCTGCAACAGCTCACGCGGATCCCCTTTAACGAACTCAAGATTGATCAGTCTTTCATAAAAGACCTCTCCGATGACGATGGAATGCGCATCGTTGTGGAATCGAGTATCGATATGGCCCACAAGCTGCAGATCAAAAGCGTCGCCGAGGGAGTCGAGACCCATAACGACTGGAATACGCTCAAAGATCTGGGATGCAATACGGCACAGGGTTATTTCATTGCAAAACCTCTTGATATGGTTTCCTTTTTTGATTTCTGCGCAAAGAAGGTCCCGGTAAGTGCGGGTTGATCAGCATGTTCAGAAAGATTGTTCCTGCTTCCCATGCAACCGGATCACGGTGATCTCTGGAGGTGCCATAAAACGTATGGGAGGCCCCCAGAAGCCAGTGCCGTTACTGACGTAGATCTGTGTGTCCGCGTCCATCCGATGCAGGCCGCTGAGGTACGGTTGGTCGAGAAGCACCAACAGTGAAAAGGGAAAGATCTGCCCTCCATGGGTATGGCCGCTGAGAATTAAATCCGCCGGGTATTCCACTAGCTCTTTTGCCAGAACTGGCTGATGGGTCATCACTACAGTAGGCCACCGGGGATCCACACCGGTAAACGCCTTCTTCAGATCGGGAGTTCCGAATCCCATATTCCGGCCCATGCGATCCAGGGTTCCCACCAGATTCAATACATTCCCCGCTTTCCCACGAGACTCTCCCGCCCCCTGCTCGCTGGCCTGATCCAGCACGATCTGACGCGATTCATCCGCAAGAGCATCGATTCCCAGCGATTTTACAATATCCATAGACTCGCGAAGACCATGAAAGTATTCGTGATTTCCCGTCACGAAATATACACCATACGTTGCACGAAGTTGTTTCATAGGCTCCAGATGTGGTGCCGTGCTTTCGGGGCTGGCATCCACAAGATCGCCAGTAATGAGTATCAGATCAGGCTTTTGATCATTCACGCGTTCGACCAATCGCTCCACAAAAGAGCGACGAATCACATTGCCCACATGCACGTCGGATAGTTGAACAACGGTAAGATCCCGCGATAGTTTTTTATCAATGGTCACATCTTTCACCACGACGTCGGGATCGCGCATGCCACCTATCAAACCGGCTCCCAGATAAAGGACTGATATTATCAGAAAGATGAAGTCGATAGAAAGACGAATACGATGAGTAGGAACATTGGCTCCGGGGAGAAGCTGCAATGTTAAAAGAACGATTTCATAAGAAAGAGAGACAACAAAGAGCATAAATGAAAACCCAATGGCTGTCCCGAGGATAAAATGCACCGGAAATGGTACAAAATCGAAACGAAATGTAACAGAATAGAAAATCTGAGATGCAAAGAGAAAGATGACCAGTGCAAATCCCGCCTGGCGAAAAGTGGGGGAGACATTCAGCCGGGCAATGAATCTATAATAAATGAATAGATTCATTATTGCAAAGACCGTTGTGAAAATAAAAAAGAAAATGGCTGTACGCAAGGATTCCTCCCGTGGAGATAGATAGTTCAAAAAATTTGACCGAACCTTCCGGGCCAGAGTTCCAGAAAATCCACTTTTCACCATAGTGGCACTCCTTATTTTTTACACCATGCGGATTACTCTTCATGTGAAACCGGGCAGTAAAAAGCCTTCCATCGAAAAAAAAGAGGATGGCAGCTGGGTAGTACGGGTCAGGGAGCGGGCACTGGAAGGCAAGGCCAATGCTGCAGTAATCGTAGCGGTTGCTAAAGAACTGGATGTGGCCAGAAGCAAAGTCCGCCTGGTTATTGGGGAAACCTCTCGAAACAAGGTTGTGGAGGTAGATTTGTAAGTGACAGATCCCTGAGCGCACAGAGCATACGACATGGATCTATCCTTTCTCGGGCATTCGGAATTCATTATAGAACTTACAAATTCGTCTGGCAAGACGGTCCGGATCCTCTCTGATAGCTGGCTGACGGAACATGCCTTCGGAGATCTCATGGCACGCAACCCACAGCTCCATCTCGATTTTGGCAAACTTCCGCCTCTGGACGCCATCTATCTAACACATCCACACTGCGACCATTTTGATCCGTACTCGTTGATAAATATTTATAAACATCAGAACCCCGCCATACTTTTGCCCGAGACAGCACTCTACCTCAAGCCGCTTCTGAGCGAATATCTGGGTGGACCGGACATTTTCATCTTACGCCACGGAGAGAAGGCGCGACTCTTCGGCCTGCAATTTCTCGCTTATCTCTTCACCAATCCCTATCACACCAATGAAAGCGACGTGATGATGTTTTCGGTAGACAATGGCAAAGAGCTGCTCTTCTACGAAGGCGATACGGCTATGCCCGAAAGCGAAAATCCGTGGAATGCTGTATACGCTCGTTTCAACGAAAAAGAGTATGAAAGCCGCATTTACATCGCCACTCGTAATGAGCTGGAAGCGCTCTTCCTCTCTTATGATGCTCCGGATCCTGTACACCGCAAACGAAGGCTGGCAGAGTATCGCAGGAAACGAGACGAAGAAATGGAGTGGGAATATCTGCGTTTTGACGAAGGATACGCACACTACCCTGAAATCTGGCAACTTCCCGGAGTGCTTCGAATTCTGGTAGGCCAGGGTATCATCGTTGACCCGGAAATAGAAGGACGTTACCTGGCTTTATCTGCACCATTCCCCCTTCCCGAAGTAGCAGACAGAGAAAGACGTATGGCCAGAAAATATGGTCGTCGGATTTCTGTGGAGGCCCACTCGCCCGGTAACCGGTTCAACATTTCAAAAGGTTCGGTAGTGGAGCGAACTGCTATCCCCTATCTTGAAAAAATGGTCCTCCATCCGGTCTCTTTTCAAAACGAAACTGATATTCCTCCCGTACGAGATGTCAGGCCTCTGGATAAAGGTATGCGAAATACCGATCTGCAGCGAAATAAGATACTTAATTTAATCAACAACCGCTTTCTCCCCTTTCAGCTGGGCAGCCTGGAGGATCCCCTTACGGATGCCATGCTCCAGAATCAGGACCACGCTTACCGCATTGAAGTGGTATATGGCGTACCGGGAAAAGAACAAACTGAAAGCTATCTGTATGATTTCGGCAAAACGGGTTTCGAGCTGTCTACCGGTCCCGCAAAAAGGGCTGCCGACGAGCGTTACTGGGCTAATGATCTGGAAGATTTTCTGGACGGGAAACAGGACTTATTCTCATCTTCGCTGGATCATTTCCCTGATGCAATCCAGCGAAGATTATGGAACTTCATGGGATTACCCTATCTCACTTCGGATATCGTATACAACAAACTTCGATTTCATTTCGACAACGCGAAAAAAGGTGTAAACGTTTCTCAATGGGTCAACGAAGTAATCACTCACGCCTCATCTGAGATTTAACCATGGACATAAACAATCCACGGTCCAGTGCAATTTTTTGCAGAGACAATTACAATCTGCTGCCAGGGCTACTCCTCTTCGGCTTCTCTGTTAATCCTCTCCACCGTAGCATCCAGAATTTCCTGCAAATGATTTTCGAACACCTCAAAGTTTTCTGGATTTGCAGGAATCATAAATCCTACCATTTCAGCCATCCCGCTTGCGGGAACGTCAATGGCACCAAGCACCGAATGCTCCCCTTCCCTCGTGTACGTATCAATGTACATCCTGGTAATAGGTTGAGCTCCCCCTCTGCCACCGAAGTTCCCGTGCCCTCCACGGGCAACATATTGCAGAGCAAAATAAAGAAGTGTAACCTGATCGACGTTCGCCTCTCTCATATAGTTGAGCAAAGCCTGTCGGTAGCGGGGATGCACCTGCCCCCTGTCATATTTGATCTGTAAATACCCATCAGCATTGATTTCCATAACGGCTCTATCCTGAAAACTATTCAACAATCCTCTGTAGGCAGCCGTCTTCTCAACTTCCTCATGGGGGATCAATTTCCAGTGATTCACCTTTGAAAAGGATTTCTCAACCATTGCGGGCAATCTTTCAATGAAGTACCTGCTGTTGAACGCATTCTCCGAATTGCTGCGACTCAACGATATAATACCAGCCGCAGCTCTTCCGTAGCCATGTCCACCTTTTTTATCGATAGCACGAGAAGCGTTGATGGCCACCACAACGTTACTCTTTGCCCTGCCGAAATAGGGCTGCTGAATCAAGGTCGTGCTGCAGGCAGCCATCAAAAACCAGATTGCGAGCACCGCCCCTGCGAACTTTGATTTTGCCAATCTGTTGCTTGTTCCCATAGATCCTCCAGAGTTTCCACAACTCTACCCTGGTTGCTATGCTTTTGTCCAGTAAAATCAGCAGGACTGACTACCGGGATAACGGGGAATACACTATATTATCGTTGATTACAGTATGGACAAAAGAGGCTCTTCATAGATGAGAATCTCCGATGCAAAGGAAATCCACTCCCTCTCATGACGGGAAAGCTCAGAGCTCAGAGACTCCAGCGCTACATCTCCATTGAGATATCCCAGAATCATGGAGTCTCCGGCAAGCATCTCGATGGCCTGAAGATCGCTCCTGAACTCATACTCC
>JBNLFC010000131.1:0-8955 GCA_050305335.1 Leptospirales bacterium | reverse complement strand
TGGAATAGGATCTCCGCTTTCTCTGAGATCTCTGTGTGAAGTAACTTTATGGAAGTCGTTGGAGCTGCGAACAATGGATTTGGGCAGCGGGTCAGTTTTGCTGCAATAGCAGTAAGGCCATGAATAAAGAGAGCAATGTATGCTCCGATGGATAGAGATGACTCGGGAGTAAAGGGATTGACCTGTAAAAAAGGATGGCCATAGAATGTTCATTTGCTAAAATTAATGCAAATGTATTACTCCAAACAGATAGTTCGCCCGGGCCCTTTTTTGCTGTCATTCTTCTTTGTTCTGACAGGGTGCCTGCCTTCCATGTCTGATGATAGCAATATACCTTCTGCCCTGGTGCAGCTTGCGCTCAGCTCTTCTCTGACGGAGACACCCGGTATTGCTGTTACCGGAAGAGATTCTCTCAAAGTTGCTGAGAGTGGCAGCAAGGATTACCTGATGATTGCCCTTGGCTCGGAGCCAGCTGATTCGGTTACCCTTTGTCTTTCCGTAAGTGATTATTGCGAAGCTACCATTCTTACAACATCGGGAAATGCTGTGGCTGCAGATAGCTCGTGCAATGGTGCAGTGGCCCAACTGGAGTTTACTCCGGACAACTGGTCAGCAGTGCAACTGGTGGCTGTTCAGGGCCGTCATGACGCTGACTATGCCACTGCTTCGCTGCCTGAAGGTGGGGATTGCAGCTCCCTGTCCAGTTATGTGGGAGACTCTATTTTTACTGTGACAGGCCGTGCCGTTTCCAACGATAGCAACTATTCCGGCCGTGTCATGGAAAGTATCACCGGTAGTGTAACTGATGATAGAGATCGTTATAGTTTTGTCACTTCTGCTACAAACAGTGGAGACTTTGATACGGATCTGGACGGCAATGGGATTGAAGAGGCGGATATTTTTTGCAGTGCCAATATTCCACCTACCCTTGCCGGTACAGGAACCTACAAGGCGTTGCTTGTGGATGGCATCAATCGGATTGCTTGTGTGAATTATCGCTGTACGTCTAGCGATGCATTGGACTATACCGATTGGGTGTTGCAAACCGATAAGGTCTATTTCCAGTCCAATGGGACGACCAGAGCCATGAACACCGTCAGTGCGGATCCATTTTTTGAGTTCAATAATGCATCCAACAATGGATTCGAGGGGAGTGGTACCTACTGGACCGGTTTGACGGCTGACTGGCAAACCGGTACCATTTGTGGAACATCCTGGAATGCCACCACTCTCAATGGGAACGTAGGCAACCGGGGTTCTATTATTGCTACGGCCATTCAAAGTGCTGCAACCGGTGCTTGCGGCAATTCTTCTAGCTATACATTGGTCTGCATCCAGCAGTAAAAATTACCATAAAAATAGAGCGCAGAGTTGTCCCCCTGAGGGTTGGTTCGGTGGTGGGGAACCGGGAGGCTCCCATTTCTGGACCGGTCTATCCATTGGTATTGGTGCGTCCCCATCCAGTTGCTGAACAGGGATACAGAATGCTTGCAGAGCTCACCTGATTGCATTTGAATCGAAAAAAAGGTCGCACTGGAGCCTGCTTCGTATAATATATATTAAGCCGTCTCCGATGCTATAGAGCGACGCCTTCTATAATTTGTTTATCATGGAATGGAATAATGTAAAATGTCAGCGCCCCCTGGTGGCAGGAGTGATTTCGGCTCTGTTTCTGGTTTCAGGAGGCTGTGCCAGATATGACATCGGTGCAAGAGGGCTTCTCAACTATCTCGTGCTCAGCTCGCTATTGCAAGGTCAACCATGGCGTGACGGTTACAGCTGTCGCCAGAAGATTACGGTTCAGTCGGACTCGAGCGACTTAAGTGCGGGAAGTGCTGCTTATTTTCAATTTGATCATGCATCTCTGGTAAATCAGGGGCTTTCTCTTGCCAATGGGGATGATGTCCTGGTCACCTACGGGGTCGACAACAGTGAGGTGGGAAGAAGTCTGGCCAGCGGTTCTGGCTGGAACAGCGCCACCACTACCATCGGTTTTCCGCTTCAGACTGGTCTCGCTGCCAGTAGTTCGGATGACGGATACTATCTGTATTATTGCAACTCTTCGTCAACAACGCCCGTTGCAATCACCCTGCCGTCCAGCAGTGTGGAGGATTTGACTGCACAGCAGTTCCCCATAGGTGCAGCCTATACACCTGTCAGTCGGGCTACCTTCACTCCCACATCTGCCTCGCAGGTCTGGCTCTATTTCATAACCTTTGCAATCAAAAGCAATGTGAATCAATTAACCAATGATTCTACCTATCTGGCTCGCGTTACAAAGAATGGTGTGACAGATGTGGAAGTGGAGCAGCAGTCCAACGCGGGAGATCATTATAAACTGATGGTGGTCTCGGGTATGGTCACAGGAACGACATCACAGCAAACCATCGCCCTGGATGTGAAAAGCGCTTCCGCAACCACGCAAACCACGATCAAGCAGGTGCGCATTGTTACCATGCTTTTGCCGGCTAATGTTGACTTCCATTCTGCAGTGAATGATACGGAAACCACTGTGACCACGGGAGGGGCCTTTGTAGATGTTGCAAATCCCGTACTCACTTTTATTCCTGCGTCCGCGGGAGATTACGTTGTCATGGCTATGGCCCAGCATCATGAAAATCCTGGTTTTAGCATGTCGGAGATGAGATTTGTGGATTCCGCAGGTGCTTACTGGCCCCAGGCCAGTGGTGCAACCAACGCGCTCTACTCGGTCAACGAGAGAGGCGCATACGATACCTTTTTCGCAATGCGCAGGGTCGCTTTGAGTGCATCCCCTCAGAGTTTCTATTTTCAGTTTCGTTCATCTAATAGCGGGGGCAGCGCATCTCAGTACAAAGGCTTGCGCATCTTTGCCTTTCGTGCCGATGCCTTTGACAACTATTTTTCAACGGAAGATCTGGCCGAAGTGAGTACCAATTCCGCCTCTTATACCGACGTTTCATCTCTCAGTGTACCTGCTCCATCTGGTCTGCGGGATCACGTGCTCGTTCAATCACAATATCTCTATGATGCAGATAGCTCCACTAACAACGAGGAGTTAGCTGACTTCACACTGGATGGAGCATCCCTGTGTGACCAGAATCATGCAATCGACGCTCCCATGCACAACGCAAGATCCGGGTATATATTCGCTTCCGGGTGTGTTCACTCCCTTGTTACGAATTCTGCATTTACCTTGAAGAATCGCTTTGCAGTAAACGTCACTCCCGCATATAGCAAGGAGTCGGTGATCCATGTTTTTCGACTGGCTGCTGCAGATTCCTCGGCTGGCTATGTGGAGGTGCGGTAAAGGCAGGGAGAGGGAAATGAAGAGGAGCTGAAGCAACAAGCGGCTCAATGGGGAAGTCAGAAACTCATCTCACCGAGGAGTGGGTACTGGAAATAGAATTTCTGATGTAGATCCACCCGGTGGACACCTTCCGGTATCTGAACAGCTAAAAAATTGTAGTTGGCCTGATAGATGGATAATGCATTCCCATTTTCATCGTATGCGTGCCATCCAGGGTAGTATGATTGAGAAAGATAGACAAATCCTGAAGAAAGCTCTGCTGGTATTTGTATGGATAAGCGGTTTGGATCATCAGTTGACTGGATCATGAGCGGGCGACAGACGGCCTCTGTCATTTTATACAATGAAGGCGACTTCTCCAGCATTAAGGGGCAGGTATCTCCACTTCTGGCAAGACTATCAAGAATTGCTTCATGATTGGTTTCAATAGTGTACCGATTTGTATAGTAGGCTGCATATCCTGTTCCTGTTCCGGAATCAAATGCCCCTGCCGATATCTGTGCAGGAGAGGGCATGTCTTTGCCATCATACACACTTTTTTTAAAATTATACTCATCAGCAGTCTCAAGGGTCAGATAGCCCCCCCCACTCCATTTGCGACCCAGCAAGGCAAAGTTGTCTTTTAAAGACTCCTGTAAGGAGGGATACTTCTGTCGGAGGTAGGCAGCGTCGCCAGTCTCTACAGACAAAGACCGGTAAGGGATGACAGCGCGATTCCAGAAAAGGTTGCCAATGATCAGCAAACTGAAAGCTGCTGCTATCATCCCGTTGTATATTTTCTCGTGCTTCCCCTTCCAGCGTAGTATTGAGTATATCAAAATTGCGAAGGTCAGCATGAGGAAGTCTGGAGTTACTTGACGCAAAGAGGTCACAGTGAGGGGTAGATGTTCTCTGTTTTTATAAAATGGTATGATCAATAATAAAAGGAATAACCCGAGCATTCGAATAAAAAACCATCGGTCTGGTTTTCTGTGATCGACCCTTATTGAATCCAGTCCGGAAGCCGCCATCCAGCCCAGAGAGAGGGAACAGTAGAGTATATACCGTCCTGGAACGCGAAACATACCAAAACCTGGCAAATGGTCAAATGCCCATCCATAAAGGAAGTTGCCGGCCTGGGAAAAAACTACTCCAATGACAAACAGAAATGACCAGAATCGTGCTTCCACAGATGTGCGCCATTTTAGCTGGAAAGTAAACCAGGCCAGAAGCGGAGCCAGGGCGCCTGCGTAACCGTTGAACTCCCAGTTCCCTGGATCGGGCCAGTAATGAAACCAGTTGCCATATAGCAGATGGAAATAACTCCGCCATTTGCTATGGAAACCAAAATACATTGCTCTGGACCACTCGTTTCGCATAGAATTCTCAATAAGAGGATAAGTCGCGCCGAACTGGATGAGTGCTGGTAGCAGAAAAAAAAGAAGGAATAGCGCGCCATGCTGGATCACCCTGGACGGACTGAAAAAACCATCTGGACACTGTCGCGAGAAAAGCAGGAACAGCGAATAGAGGGCAACGAGTACAAGTTGCAGAAAAAAAACGGGCGGAGAGCCAGCATTAAAGGACAAAAGAAGGATCAGCGAGAAAAGGAGCAACGTGCTGATCTCACCGAGACGCCAGTATCGCCGGAGAGTAAAAAGCAAACCACCGGTCCAGGCAAGTGAGTGAATGTAAGAGTTGTGCCCTGTGTGAATCAGATATACAGCACTCGTAATGAGAATTAATGCGTAGTAAGCCGCTGTGCTCCGAGATAGCCCTGTCTCCCGGCCATACAGGTAGAAAAGGACAGCGGCAAGGGATAAATGAAGAATAGTATCCAGTTGCCAGATTCGGAGGCCCCCGGTGTATGCCAAAAGAGCTGTGAAGAGATTGGGTGGATAGAGTAATCCTGTATGGATTTCTGCAAAAAAAGGATGGCCAAAGTTCAGCTCGAAGGTCCAGAGAGGAAAGTATCCCCGTAAAAGTTGAAGGCCATAGTAGTATCGTAATGGGAAATCCTGGGAAGGAGAGTCACCATTAAACATGCTCTTGCCAGAAATGATATCAATGAAAAAGAGAAAGGGGAATAAAAATAGAATTCCGGGAACAGTGAATCGGTTTAAGAAATTTGTAAAATCTGGCCTTTCTGGTTCTCTCACGATAATGAGCCATTGACTGCCTTATACAAAGATGTCAACACTTTTGAATTTCAGATAGATTCCTGGCAGAGGAGCATACTCTATGCGACCAGAATCATGCAATTGACGCTCCCATGCGCAACGCAAGATTCTGGTTCATGTTTTTCGACTTTTTGCTGCGGATTCCCCGGCTGGTGAAGCGGAGCCATGATGTGCCCCGAACTGATCCCCATCTACTCCTCCTCCTGTGGCAATCCATGCAATTTCAGAAAAACCGTGGCGTACGTGGCAGGAATAGCAAGCCCAATGCCGTTCCCGGTGGAAGTGCCGTACGTAGCTCGATTGATTCCTATCACAGCGCCACTTGCATCAAAGATGGCTCCCCCTGATGTGGCCGGGTAAGACAAGCCCATGGTTTGCAAAAAGGGTATGGTGGCAAAAGCCACATCCACACCCGTGCGATCCGTATGGGAGAGGTAGCCGATCAGAAGTGATCGCTCCAGGCCGTACGGTGCGCCTACCAGGTAGAGCTTTTCACCAATCCGGATGTCGTCCCGGCTCTTCCAGTGCAGTTTGCCCGAGTGGGGGAGCTCTTCAGCAGTGCGAATGAGCATCAAATCCATCTGCGGCGCTTCGGCAATGATTTCGGTCGGGTAACGTTTTTGATCCTTCCCGGCTATGTAAATGGTTTTTCCGTCACCCGGCTTTGCATGAAGCACGGTGAGGATGGATCTTCCATCGTCCAGAAGAATTCCCGTGCCGCGGGCTGCTCCTGCTTTCCCATAGTAGAGTGACATGGAACGCTCTGTGGCTAGCGCGATTGTGGACTGTTCGTGCTCCCATGATGCTGTAGCTGTAGCCAGAGGGCGATTGCATGCGGCAAGAAGAGGAAGAAGTGCAAATAGAAGGAGTGCGGAGAAAATTCCCCGCACCTTATGAGACAAGAAGTTATGCATTTGCGACTCAAAGAGGAGTGATTGTGCAGCTTCCTGTCATGGCAGAAGTATCCATCGTACAATCCATATGGTAGTGGAAGTTTTCATTATTGTACGTTCTTGTGCTGTTGATACCTGCTCCCCCGACTGTCCCAGCAACTGTATAGGTTCCTGTAAGTGTGTCGGAAACATCCGCAACCATCGATAATATGGAGCCAGATAAGGATGTCGTCGCGTTTGAGATAGAATAGGTTCTATCTATAGCCATATCAGTGGCAATTTCCATTGCAGCCGCAGAGTCTCCATTGAAGCTGAGCCCGCTGGATGAGAGAGTGCTTTTGTCAGTGATGTGGCTGGTGTTGCTGGATGCGCCGAGTGTAACGTTTCCAGAATTGGTCCCGGAATAGGTCACAGATCCGTCCAGGGAACCATAAACTTTATTGGGATAGTCAAGGAAATTTATGGTATCTACCACGCATTTGTTGAATGTCATACCGCCATTCATGGTGGAGTTCATTGTTATAGTTCCGGCTGCTAGATTTGTCGTACCCGACATAGATAGTGTCACATTATCCATTGTCACAGTCCCACCTGACATGCAATCGCCAGTTCCACTGATTACAGCGTTGGTACAGGTTGATGTACTTGGTGAACCGCTCGTAAAAACACAAGTACCACCGCTTATGCTTAGAGTACTGGCTGTTGCGATGGCATGGGCTGCATTCTGGTTCAACTGTTTTTTAATGTAGTCCTGACTTGCTGCGGCAAATAGATGTTCCATTTTGCTGCCAGCAGGCAAATAATAAGAGTAGCTCTGTCCGCTCACACCGTTCGATGCTAGAGCAGTTCCGACCACACTTGATGCAGCAGCGACTCCTCCTACAGCTCCCACAGCCATCTGGTTATTTTTGCTGTTCTGCACGCTCAAATATCCCAGCGCCAGAAGCATGGCGTTATCTTTATCCTTGTTTTTATTTCCCTGGTCACAGCCTGTTCCCACCAGTGCAGCGGAAAGCAGAACAGTGCTAAAAAGAACCGTTTTACGTATTTTTTTCATTGTGTACCCCAAAAGAATTACCGGGACTTCCTTACGGAAAATCGCCTGGTAGAGTGCTAGATATAGGGATGGGCAAAGGCAAATCGGTCATTTTTTTTTGAAAATGGAGAATATATATGAAAAAAAATCAAAAGTGAAGCAGCTTTGAGAGACTCTGATTATTTTTTTGCGGATGGTCGGGCAGGTTCGTGTTTTAAGTTCTATTGCTCCGGGCTCTTTTCCAGATTCCGTACAGGGTGATGTACCCCCATGTTGCAAGAGCCAGGGCCAGAACCTGAGATAGAGTGGGGCCGTGCCACCTGTAGTGCGTGAGAAAATATCCAGCACCTGGCCCAAAGTCAATAGCGTTCCGGTAGGTCAGCGGGACACTGGAACCATTGGCCAGATGAATTCCTGGAATCTCCCACAGGCTGAAGAGGGGTGGGTTGAGTCGAAGAAATTCCACCAGAAAGCGCGTAGTTCCGTTGACTGCCAGAAACAGCGCCACGGCAAAGGGTGGGCCTGACTTCAATCTTTGAGAGCTCCAGGCGAGATAGGTATAAAGGGCCAGGGAGATGGCTGCCTCCATCAATGACGTATTCCAGACCGGTGTGGTATAGGTAGGGAATATGGAGTCAGGGCCGAATACATGGGTGATTACAGGAATCGAATAGGGTGCACCGTGCCCGTAGCAGCCATCTCCCGAGACCACGCAGCCAAGCCTCCCGATGGCATAACCCAGGGCCAGGGAGGGCGTGAGCGCGTCCAACTGTTTTGGTGCAATGATTTTCCCAAAAGTTCTGTACAGGTAGAGCGCAAGAATTGGCAGAGCAAAAAGTACGCCCGAATAAAAAACCAGCCCACCTGAGGAGAAGATGATGTCAAGAATCGACTGGTTGCTCCGGGCTATCTCCTGGCGTGCCTCAAAGAGATAGCCCAGACGCGATCCAATCCATCCTCCCACCAATGTAAAAGAGAGTATTTCTCGCAATGGCTTTGTATCGAGTCTGTCCCGTACAAATTCTCTGCGTGCCGCCACAAATGCTGCTATGAAAGCTGAGAAAAAGAAAATGGCAAAGTAAGAGATACCCTGGATGGGAGAGAGGTAGGGAAGCTGGAGCGTAAAGGGCAGTGTCCACTCACCCTTCATGAGCCTTCCTCCTCAATTCCAGAATTTCTGCAATTTCTCTCGGGGCTTCCAGAGTGACGACTTCAGCTACTCCTTCTGTGATGACTACATTGTCTTCAATGCGAATGCCTGTTCCTCGAAAAGCTTCGGGAATATCATCCGTTGCTGGAATGTAAATGCCTGGCTCTACGGTGAAAACCATGCCTGGCTCAATGGTTCTGGGCTGGCCGTTGAGAAAATAGGAACCAACGTCGTGTACATCATATCCCAGGTAGTGGGATGTTTTATGCATGTAAAAGCGAGCATGCTCTTTTTTTTCAATGATCTCGTCACGCTGCCCATGGAGCAGACCCAGGTCGATCAGGCCATCCACAATCACATGGCTAGCGATTTCATGGATGTGATTCAAATTATTGCCTGGCACCGATGCCTCAATAGCCTGCTTCTGG
>JBNLFC010000130.1:5064-8958 GCA_050305335.1 Leptospirales bacterium | reverse complement strand
GAGTGCAATGTCTGTTATCGTTTTTGACTTTTCGTCATTATTATCCGGATCTGTAAAGGAAACACTTCCCGGCGGTGCATTTTGCCCCTTTTGACTGCTGCGTAATCGCACAAAACGGAATGGGTCCAGATCCATAACACCCGACGGGTAGGGTTCAGAAGGGAATGGGCGATAGGGATCTTCTGGTTCCAGTAATTCAGGGAAAGCTGTCTGCCTTTTAGCGTCATCAAGCGCGGGCAGGGGGGGAGCTGCCGACCCCGAGCGAAAAGAAGGAATGGGTTTTTCCGCAACGCTCTGGCCGTAGAGATGATTCACCATGGCGAGAAAAAACGAAAACAGAATGACCGGAGCTCTCATAGGTTGTTTATCGTTCCCCCGGGGTTGAAGATGAATCACTCAGTGGACCGGTGCAAGCGATGGAATGGCGGAAAGCAGCCGTTGGGTGGAAGGATGCTGCGGATGGTTGAGCAGTTCATCCGCATGGTTCTCTTCCACAATAATCCCTTCGTCCATAACAGCAATTCTATGGGAAAGGTGGCGTACCACAGAGAGGTCGTGGGAAATGAATAGATACGAAAGATTCAAGCGATCCTGCAGATCTATGAAAAGGTTAATGATCTGTGCCTGAATGGATACATCCAGGGCGCTGACGCTTTCATCGCAGATCAAAAAGTCGACGTCCAGTGAAATGGCTCTGGCAATGCTGATGCGTTGTCTCTGACCTCCGGAAAATTCGTGAGGATATCGATCCATGGCTGATGGGGCAATACCCACAAGGTCGAGACCATGGAGTGCTTTCTCCTTCCACTCCTTTCTATTCATGCGGGGAAAGTGAACTTTGATTCCTTCTGTAAGGATTTCACCTACGGTCATACGTGGATTGAGGGAGGAGTATGGGTCCTGAAAGATAATTTGCAGGTTTTTGCGCAAGGGGCGGAACTCTCGCTGTGAGAGTTCCGTTAATTCTATAGTATTTCCGTCGGGTCTGTAATAATAGATTTTTCCTGATTCTACCGGGATCAGCCCTGTGATGGCACGCCCCAGGGTGGTTTTCCCGCAACCAGACTCGCCAACAAGCCCCAACGTTTTTCCACGCGCTATACGAAGGTGAATATTGGAAAGAACTGTTTTCCCGGGCGCTCCCCATGGAAGCAGGGACCTGCTTGTGCGATATTCGACATTAACTCCTTCGACGCGTATGATAGTCGAAGGCAGGTCCCCCGGGGAATTCATATTAGAATTACCAGTTCTTTTTGTTGGAAAAGAAATCTTTTGTTTCTTTTACAAAGGTCCAGCGAGGTTTCATGGATGCGGGCCTTGGCTTGACGACCATTTCTTCTTTTGTGAAGGGATTGATAGCTTTGCCACCCTTTCTGGCAGGGACATCTTTTCTGCTCAGGGTTCCAATTGCCGGGAACTTAACCCTTTCGCCTCTGGCAGCAGCTTTGAGACCTTCCTGCATTGCCTTTTCCACTGCTCCTTTCAGATCGCTCTTCTTGAGTTTGACTTCGCCTTTTTTGCCTACCTCTGCAATTTCAAGGACTTCAGCCAGCAATTCATCCACGAAGGAGTATTTTCCCGAAGAAGAACGCTCTGTTTTTGCTCCGGAAGATGATTTCTTTGTACCCTTTTTTTTCACTGCCATTGTTTCGTTAGCTCCTGGTCTTCTCTGTTTGCTGTAGTAATATTAAACAGAAAACGCATGATTGAAATTTTCCACTTTTGTGCGGAACAATCTTTGTTACTTTTATAGAGCAGAATTTACTGCTCTATAAAAGTAATGATCGATCGTGTACTCACCACTGTAAAATAAAAAATTGATCTTGCTATCCTCAAGAACGTAATAATTTGCAAATTCAGGGAAAAAAGGCCATTTTTCCCTGAAAAATACCATTTTTCCGGAGTCGCTTAGCTTATAGCCCACCATTTTTCTTTTTATCATTCCATGGACGTGCGCGGATTGAGGGTTGATTGGACAGATCTTTCAGAATTGCATTGGTAAAAATTGCCACCGCACCTTTATCCGGGTGACCATCACCTGCTATATAGAGTGGATCAACCGATGGGTTTTCGCTTTTTTTTCGAAAATCAATGCTCAAATCGATCACCCTTCCTCCCATTTTTGCAATTGCCCGGGCAATTTGGGTGCGCAAAGCGTCATGGGTCAGGTCGGGTTTTCCGCTATGGCTGTCTATATCCGGGTAAAGGAGGATTGTCAGGGGAACCTTGTTGGCTTGAGTCTCCCGGATCAGCTCGTTTATGTAGGTTGCTGTGATCGATTTTGTAATATCTACTTCTTTATTGTTCGCAGGGATAGCCTGGAGTTGTGGATTGCGGGGAGATGTCAGCTGAAGTAGCTGGTTATAAAGATAACTATAGCGTGAAAGGTAGAAATGAACCTTCCAGGCGAGGCGTCTGTAAAAGGAGTGGGAACGCTTTCGATAGATCGGATCGTCCACAAAATCCGACGGATGGAAGATCCAGTAAGCAATGATCCTTTTCCCGTATCTCTTTGAATTATTCAGATCAATATCACCGGTCCTGTTGTGCGCCGGATACAGTTTATCCATTGCCCTTTTCCATCGCAAGAGAATTGAACCGCTGCCCAGTCCATCCACTGCAAGGTTTCTCACCCTGAGTCCACTTTTTTTATGAATTTGATAAGGAAGTGACTCTTCGTCATTGAGCCCATATCCCATAACGATGGAGTCCCCCAGCATCCAGACTTCGTCATACGGTTCATGTGCTGGCAGACCTGCGCCGGAGAGGGAGTAACTCTGTGTAATCCGTTCACCATTGCCGTCGGTGGATACGCGGTGAATTCGCGGGAGAAGCAGCTCTATTTTTTGATTTTTACAGAGAGTTACCCACGTGCCCTCCGGGCCCAGACAGTGGAGTCGTTTGCTGAGAATACGATTTTTAACATCTGTGGATGGGTGCAATCGGATTGCCATTTCCGCGGAAGAAAGTGCGATAGCAAGTATAAGGGAACTGAAGAGTCCGATACGAAATATGTTTTTCACAGAAGCCATATTCAAATGCAATCGATAACTTTGTGGAGATATGAATCTCTGAATTTCGTCTTGCGCTTCGGTCTGATCGGACCTTTTCATGGAACCGGCAATGCGTTGCCGGGAATACTGGTTTTTAGTGTACCGAAACCTTCCATAAGAAGAGAGCGCAGGTGGATCCATGTTCCTGGAGTTAGTTGTAGTGGCACACTGCAGATATAGTCACTGCTGGATGGAATCGTCTGGCCCGGTACTACTTCTATATAATACTGAATACTCTGGTTGGTATAGATTCTGGCCGAGGAGCTACAGTCTATACCGTCCACATCGCTTCGACTTCTGGAGTCCTCTTCCGTAATACCCTGATAGAGGCGGTATCCCATGAATCCGATCTCTATGTTCTGGGCAATCACTGTGAGCTTATACCCGCCGGTTATCGCTTCTATGGCCAGAAGAATGGGAGGGTTCACCTCTCGCTCTTCGGTAGAGTAATTTGTGCATCCAACCCCTGCGATCAGCAGAAGGGGCAGAATCAGGATGGCCGGAATTTTTACTCGCATTCTGATTACGATAAAAACGAGAGGGGGATATGTTGAAAAGGAAAAAAGGTGAGGGAAAAGCAAGGCCCTTTGTTCTATCTATAGAGTCCGACCATTTGCCTGAAAAGGCCGAAAATACGCCCTGCGGGGGAGTGATAGGGAGTGGCTGGACGATGCACTTTCCACCCTTTTGCTGCGGCCATTCGCCTGAAATAGGCGGGCAGAGGATTTACCAGGTGGGCTTCTTCAGCCAGCAAAAGCATTGGCAGATCTGCCGGACTATCGCTATAGGCTATGGAATTTTTGATACGAATCGAGGCATAGTCCGCCTTTTTGCTCAGAAA
>JBNLFC010000130.1:0-5054 GCA_050305335.1 Leptospirales bacterium | reverse complement strand
TTTGCGTATTCAGCGTGTAGGCTACTTTTTCGGGAAGCAGGTGTGCCATTCGAAATAACTTCTCTTCTCGCTTATTGTTGGCTCCCTGGATAGATGGATAAAGGGGAAGCAAGTCTGGAATTTCTACCTCGGTGGCAAAAAAGTAGTTCACCTCCAGGTGTCTGGCAATGTGTTGCACATAGAAAGACGCGCTGGCTGTGTTGAGGATAACAATTTTTCCTTCCCGCTTACAAGCTTGCAACTCGTCTACCATCTCAGGGTAGAGGCGTGGAATTACTTCATCTTTAACAAAGTTAATGGAGAGCGTTTCCAGCTTCTCTCGTTTCATAAAGGCCAGGTGAGATAGGAAAAATCTCTTAACAATGCGGGATCTGGCTATGCGTAAAAACGCAAAGGGCAGGATGGGAAGGAATGTAAAAAGATAGATGATGCGATAGGGTTCTTTACGGATTACATAGTTGGAAAGCAACAGTAACGTATCATAGGGAATCAATGTGTAGTCCAGATCAAAAAATGCGTAAGATTTATTTTCCTTTTCCTGCATTGCAATTCACTCCAGGAGCATCTGTCAAAATCCATCGGAGGTGGGTTCACCAGGGTTACGGTGAGCTTCCGGGACATGCTTCCGCAAATTCACCATCCAATCGTAAGTTGATTGGAGCGCATCATCCAGCGTATATTGTGGTACCCACCCGAGTTTTTTCAACTTTTCTGCTGATCCCCAGCGATGGGAGGGACCTTCCGTTCGAAAAAGGGAAGGATCCACTTCCACTGCGAGCTCCATTCCCATAGTCCTCATGATTTTTTGTAGAAGGTCGGCAATTTTCACCGGGAAACCCGAGCAAACGTTGTAAATTTCTCCTGCGATTCCTGACAGTGCAAGCCGCTCATACGCCGAAGCTACATCGCGAACATCGCTGAAGTCCCGCACGGATTCCAGATCTCCGACGCGTATGGAATTGCTGCCTGTTTCTCTGGCTTTCTGAATTCGTTGAAAAAAGGCGGGCACAGCAAAGTTTCCCTTCTGCCCGGGACCTATATGGTTGAATGGTCGGGCTATGAGGGCATTGACCCCGTGCTTTGCGTAGAGGACGATCATTTCCTCTGCCGCCATTTTTGAAATGGCATAAGGTGTGCTCATGTCCAGTGGAGACTCTTCTGTGATTGCCAGTCCCTGTTCGGGCATTTTGTAGAGATCGGCACTGCTTATGTGAAGGAGCCGTGATTCCGATTTGTTTTGTTTTAAATAGTGCAAAAGGCGCGCTACAATCTCAGTATTGCTTTGAAATGCTCTGGCAGGATCGTCCCAGCTTGCAGGAACAAAAGCAAGTCCGGCAAGGTGGAAAATGTGGGTAATGCTTCTGTCATCGAGCAGCTCCTCCACAGCGCCAGCTTCGTTCAAATCCCCGGTGCGTACGGGAATTTGACGCAACGCCTTCTCCATCTGCAGAAATGGCTCTCCCGCGAATTTTGTTCCCCACTGTTGGACGGAGTAGGAGTGGTCTGCACCAGTGACACGCCAGCCCGAAGTCACGAGTTGGATGGCCAGATGGGACCCGGCAAATCCTCCGATTCCTGTAATGAGAGCATGCTTCACTTTTTCTTACCTTCGATGTGGCAATCTGGTAAAGTCAGCTACACGATCAAGTAGAAGATTCTCGTTTTATCAATGAAAAGGATTGTCATTGAGCGAATATTTTAGTATTCCATGCAAAAAAGTTGTTCCACAAGCCCTTTTGCTTCCGGAACAACAACTACATTGCTGAAAATTCATTGCTCTGGAGCAGTATGGAACTTTTTAACTTCTGGCTATCCCCCTTGATTATCTTCACTGCACGAGTCCTGGACGTGAGTCTGGGCACTTTGCGTATCGTTGCTGTTTCCCGGGGAATGAAAAAACTCGCTCCTTTTCTTGGTTTTTTTGAGATTCTAATCTGGATTTCCGCCATGGCTCTTGTGATGAACAATCTTTCCAATGCCGTCAACTATGTAGCGTATGCGGGAGGATTCGCAACCGGTAATTACATTGGCCTTTTGATTGAGCAGCGCCTCTCCATTGGCAATCGTATTGTTCGAATCATAACGGGTAAACATGCAGTCGCTATGCGTGAATCGCTCAAAGAGGAGGGTTTTGGTGCCACCACCACCGATGCCATCGGAGAATTTGGGCCAGTAAGTATTCTGTTTACCGTTGTAAAAAGAAAAGAGATACCGCAGGTGCTTGCCATTATTCAAAAACACAATCCCCAGGCGTTCTACACGATAGAAGATGTCTCTTTCGTTCATGAAAACAGGCTGAATTATCGCAAAGGGGGGAGAGTAAAAAGAATCCCTTTTTTCGACCTGCTGACCGTTCGAAAAAGCAAATAATGAGCGGCATTCCCATGCCGGGCAAGCCAGTTCCGTTGATCACTTGATGGCAAGTATTCCCTCGAAGGAGACCCACTTCATAACGGTCATGATATCTTTAAAGCCAGCGCGTTCCAGTAATTCATAGTTTCCCCTGGTGGAAAAAGGTTCCAGAATGCCCTTCAGACTCCTGGATTTGGAGACAATTTCGTTACCCGTGTACCCCTGGTTTAATTTATAGTCGGTATAGATTCCATTCATCATATCCTGGAATCGGGCGTCCGAAGCTCGAACCTTTTCAAAAAGCAAAAAGCCCCCTCCCCAGTTCAAAGATTCAAAAATACGATTGAAGAGGGCCTGACGAAAAGCGGGTCTTACGAACTGCATTGTATAGTACGAGATTACAAAGTCACATGGCTCCAGCGGTACAGTAAGAAGGTCATCGGACACAAACTGAATGCGATCCTCATTACCGCATTTTTCCCTTGCAACGGAAAGCATAGCTGCTTCCCGATCTACCCCCGTCAATCGTAGCGAGGCGTTCTGATTGTGACGGGCTAGCTTGCAGAGGAGCTCTCCTGTGGAGGTTCCCAGCTCATATGCTACACCTCCTTCAGCGAGAAAGTAGTCTGAGATTTTTATAATCAGATCGTGGCCCTCCTCATAAAACGGTATGGACCTTCTGGCATGAGCATCGAAAGAGTGCGGAACTTTTCCGCCAAAATTCCATGCGGAAGGGGCTGCTGTTATTTCATCACCGACGTCGTTCATATTACTTTCCATTCCGGAGGCAGGCCTTCAGATAATATATATATTTGCCATCTCACTGGCAGTGCTCCGATTGCAAGGTTTAATTTTGATTGACTATTTAAAAAAACAACATTGATTTTCAGGCCATGGAACTGCCCATCTATTGGACCATCCCCTTTGTTTTGATCTTACTCTCCACTGCCATAATTCCGTTGATCAACACCCGTTTCTGGGAAGATAACCTCTGGTGGATTGCCCTGGGAATGTTCACCCTTCCCATGTCGGTAGCGCTTCTTTTTTTTCTTGGACCTCATTTGCGTAACCTTACTTTTGAAAAGAGCATGGAATACGTTTCTTTGATCCTGGTGCTGGGAGCTCTTTACACCATTTCAGGTGGTATTCAGATTTCAGGGGATTTTCATGGCAATCCGCTTTACAATGTCCTTTTTCTTTTTGCCGGTAGTATTGCGGCCAGTCTCATTGGAACTCTGGCAGCCTCCATGCTTTTGATCGGACCTCTCATCCATGCCAACTCCCGGCGAAAAAGGAGAGCTCATGTGGTGGTGTTCTTTATTTTTCTGGTCTCAAATATCGGAGGTATTCTTTCTCCCATAGGCGACCCCGCTCTCTTTCTGGGACATCTGGAGGGAGTGCCTTTTCAGTGGACACTCCGTTTGTTACCGTACTGGACTGTGACCACCGTGACTATCCTGGTTATATTCTTTATCTATGATAGTTATCTTTTGAGAAAAGAGGCGAAGCATCAAATGGAGGGCAGCTCCGAAAAGCTGGCAGCGGATATTGATTCGGTTCGATACAGGATAAATGCTGCTCTCGCTGGCTTCCACCTGGACGAGATGATTGAACATAAACAGATTCGTCTTGGCTCTGTGCGTCAACTTCAGAAAACTCTTTCTTTCGCTTCGGCTGAGCTGGAGCGCATCGTAAACGAGGGTCTCGTGGGTGCCAGACGTCCCATACATTTTGGCGGGAAGGCTAACTTCTTACTACTGGGATGCCTGGTTGTCGGTGTATACATGCAGGAGAAATTAAGCGTGAAATTCCCATGGTGGCCTCATTTTGGTCCTCGTGAAATCGCAGCAGTGGTGATGGCAGTAATTTCTTTGATCATTACGCCACCATCCGGTCCCCTGCGCAAGGAGAATGGATTTAGTTTTTTCCCTCTCAAGCAGGTGGCACTACTTTATACGGCTATTTTTACCACTATGATTCCAGTGCTCTATATACTGAACCGCCAGTTTGCCTCTCCGGAGATTGTTCAGCCATACCAGTTGTTCTGGGCAACCGGCATTCTATCATCCTTTATAGATAGTGTGCCCTCCTATCTCACTATGCTATCTGCGGGAAGCTCGTTGAATATGCCGAATAACCCTGGATTTGTATTCCAGGGAGGAATTTCTGTGACGAAAGAGATACTCATGGCTGTTTCCCTGGGGGCTGTGTTTATGGGAGCTAACACGTATGCAGGGAATAGTACCAACCTCATGGTCCGATGGATTGCAGAGTCCCGTGGTGTGAGGATGCCCTCCTTCCCGGGTTATATGGTTTATTCAATTCTGGTATTGCTTCCCACCTTTCTTTTGATATCATATATTTTTTTGCTGTAGCCGCAACGCCCGGAATCAGGGTGGGGTTTGAGATCACCTGGTAGCGGGTTGTCCGGTCTCCTCCAGTTTTTGGGCCCATGGGGGGAAGGTATCCTTTTCCATGTTCATGAGAGCAGGTCCCACATAATATGTGTAGAGTGTCACGATAATTACACCTATTATATTTAAGAGAAAACCTGCTCTGGCCATATCTTTCACCTGCAAAAGTCCGCTACCGAATACTATAGCATTGGGTGGTGTGGCAACCGGTAGTATAAAGGCCAGCGACGCCGTAATGGTAGCCGGGACCATTAGTAGAAGAGGATCTATATGAATATGAACGGCCAG
>JBNLFC010000129.1:0-9003 GCA_050305335.1 Leptospirales bacterium | reverse complement strand
ACCGCCAAAAAGGGAGCCATTTCGGCGGTGGTGCCCTTTGCCACTCATATAGATCACAATGAACACACATCACAAATCTTCGTAACGGAACAGGGACTGGCTGATCTGCGGGGACTCTGTCCGAAAAGTCGGGCCAAACTGATCATTGAAAAATGTGCGCACCCCGACTATAAGGATATCCTGCGGGAATATTTTGAAATGTCTTTAAAGACTTCTCAGGGCAAGCACACCCCCCACGATTTGCGCCATGCCTTCGATCTTCAGACAAAATTTTTTGATACCGGATCCATGAAATAGCATTTAGAGATCGTTTCCGGGGAAAAATCCACAAGGCAAAGTATGCGGTCTCAGTAATTGCTTGCTATGCTCCACAAACAAGCGCTCCCAACCTGTAGCACGAAAAATAATTCGTCAGAAAGGTATACACAAATAAATAGACCTGTGACCAGCTGAACTCTGACTGATAGGATTTTTCCTGCAATGACCCAATACCTCAATTCCACCAACATTTTCGGTGATAACACAATCCCTGTACGGGCTATTGCTACCGTGGATGTATGGACGCTTTTTGCTGAGGAAACGTTGGAAAAGGCGGTTCAAATAATGTCCGAAAAGAGAATTTCCTCGATTCTTGTGATCGACCGAAATGCTCATCCCATTGGAATTATTACCGAACGAAATATCTTGCATGCATTAAGAAATTCCGACTCTCCCAACGCACTCCTGAAAGATATAATGACAAGCCCTATTGTCAGCGTGTCCTCTGAGATGAGCTGTCAGGAAGCATACTTGCTCTGCCTTAGAAAAGGAATCCGCCACCTGGCAATGCTAGATGCAAACGGTCATATTGCTGGAGTGATAACTGAAACAGATTTTCGCCTCCATATGAACCTGGAGATACTGGCCGGTCTTAGACCTGTAAGCTCGGTAATGGTTCGTACAGTTTTAACTCAAAAACCGGATGCTTCTTTAAAGGATATTACCAGACTCATGGATGATTACAATGACACATGCGTCGTTGTAGTCGAAAACAAAAAGCCCGTGGGCATTCTTACAGAGCGCGACATTGTTCGTCTCTATGCAAACAGGGCCGGTTTGACACTGCGCGATGTAATGAGCTCGCCTGTCTGCACACTTCCCATGAACGCTACTATCAATGCAGCCGCGAACCTCATGTTTGAAAAAGGACTGCGCCATCTGGTAGTCGTTGATCAAGACGGCCTGCTCGTGGGCTTTGTTAGCGAGCACGACCTTACCCAGGCCATGGCCATTGCCTTTATCGATGCGGGAATGGAGACAGAACGAAGTTTCCTGCGAGCTCTGATCGATTCAATTCCCGATCTTGTCTGGTTGAAAAACCCGGAAGGCGTTTATCTAGCATGCAACCGCCGTTTTGAATCTTTCTTTGGCGCTCATGAAATTGATATCGTAGGCAAAACGGACCACGATTTTGTAAGCAAGGAACTGGCGGACTTTTTTCGCAAGAACGACCAACAGGCCATTACGAATGGGAATCCCACGATCAATGAAGAGTGGATCACCTTTGCAAGCGACGGCCATCGAGAACTCCTTGAAACAATTAAAACGCCAATGTACGATGCTGCCGGGGGGCTCATCGGTGTTCTGGGAATTGGCAGGGATATTACTCAAGCACGCCAGGCTCAAGATACAATAAGAGACAGCGAAGAGCGGCTTCGTACTCTTCTGGAAGCAATTCCCGATTCTATACAGTTCAAAGACAACGAAGGACGTTGGCTGGCATACAATAGCAGTGCTGCGCGCGCTTTCGGGCTGGAGGGTATAGATTGCCACGGCAAAAACGATACGGAGCTTTCAGAAATTACAGACCCGTTATATAAAGAAGCGCTTCTGGAATGCAGACGAACGGATACCGCTGCACTTCGTGCCGGAAAAATCGTGCGAGTGGAAGAATCCGTGCAACAGGCCGATGGAAGCTCCATCTACTATGAAGTCATCAAGGTTCCACTGGAGCTTCGTGGCGAATTGAAAGGGCTTGTCATCATTGCTCGAGATAATAGCAAATTGCGAACCATCAATCTGGCCTTAGAGAAAAGTTTAGAGGATTTTAACAAGTTGGTCTCCACCATTCCCGTTGGAGTGTTCAAATTTCGCACATTGAAAGATGGATCCAGAAAGTTTGAGTATGTCAGTCCCCGATGGTCTGAAATGACCGGCATCCCGGCGGAAAAGGCATACGCTGATGTAGACGGAGTATTTCGACACGCTCATCCGGAGGACCTGGAAGCATTTCTGAACGCGATCAAAATCGCCATAGACCGGCAAAGCCTTTTCACCTGGGAAGGTCGTATATTGCACGGAAATGAGATACGTTGGAGCCACATTGAAGCGACCCCACTGGTGCTGAAAAACGGGGATATTGAATGGAATGGAACGCAATATGACGTTACGGAACGCAAGCATGTGGAAGAATGGCTTGCTCTGGTGGATTTTGCGCTGGATCATATTACTGACGCCGCTTTTCTGGCGGATTTTGAAGGCAATTTACAGTATGTGAATCAGGAGGCATGCCGCAGCACCGGTTATGATCGCGCTGAGCTTTTACAGCGAAGTATTACGGAGGTTGCAGCAAATCTGACGCTTGCAGAATGGAAAACGTCATGGGAAAACACCAAAAAAAAAGGCACGTCCGCCTTCGAAAGCATCTACAAAAAAAAAGACGGCGACTCCTATCCTGTTGAAATTCACGCCACTTACTTTGAGTACGGTGGTCAGAGTTATATTCTGGGACTGGTTCGCGATATCAGAGAAAAGAAGAAAAATGAAGAAAGCCTTCGTCTGGCGGCCAGCGTATTCACCGGTACTCATGAAGGTATCGTCATTACGGATACCGGGGGCAGGATACTGGATGTAAATGATGCCTTCAGTCGCATCACCGGATATGAAAAAAAGGAAGTGATTGGACAGAATCCGAATTTATTAAAATCGGGAAATCATGACGAGACCTTTTATAAAAAAATGTGGGATGACCTCAAGCAGAAACGCTACTGGAGCGGTGAGATCTGGAATCGTGGAAAAAGTGGAATCGTATATGCCGAACATCTTACCATTTCGGCTGTCTGCAATGAACACGATGAGATAACGCACTACGTCGGTGTCTTCACTGACATTACTCCTCTAAAAGAACATGAACTACAGCTGGAACAAATCGCCCACTACGATTCGCTTACAGGAGTTCCCAATCGAGTGCTGTTGACCGACAGGATGAATCAGGCCATTGCGCAAACCATGCGATCCAGAAAACAGTTTGCCGTGTGTTATATAGATCTGGATGGATTTAAACCTGTAAATGATAAGTACGGTCATACGACGGGCGACCGTATACTCATTGAAATGGCCAATCGTATAAAATCATTCCTCAGAGGTGGTGACACCATTTCTCGAATTGGTGGCGACGAGTTTATTCTTCTTCTTCTCGACCTGGGCCGCATAGAAGACTGCCACGCCGCACTGAACCGCATTCTAGAAGCGATTGTAAAACCCATTCTGGTTGAAGGTCAAAAGATTATTATTTCTGCAAGTGTCGGTGTAACGCTTTTCCCTGAAGATAGATCCAATGCGGATACTCTACTTCGTCATGCAGATCAGGCAATGTATCAAGCCAAATCATCCGGCAAAAATCGCTATCTCATGTTCGATCCGGAGTATGATAGAATTCTCAGACGGAACCGGGCGCAGCTGGAACGTCTCCAGGAAGCTGTAAAACGTAGAGAATTTGTACTTTACTACCAGCCGAGAGTGGATATGAACAACGGGGAAATCTTGTGCACCGAGGCTCTTATTCGCTGGCAGCACCCGGAGAAGGGATTGTTGCTTCCGACAGATTTCTTACCGGTACTGGAAGGTTCGGGAATAGAGGTTGAGTTAGGGGAATGGGTAATCGAATCCGCTCTCAGCCAGGTTGAGATATGGCATAAAATGGGTCTTACCATTGCGGTAAGCGTGAATATTGGAGCCAATCACCTTCTGAAAAGCAACTTCGCTGAACGACTTCAATCCATTCTCGCACTGCATCCTGATACTCCAGCTGACTCTCTTGAGCTGGAAATTCTGGAATCTACGGCCATAGCAGATATTGAGCAAGCTTCGCGAGCTCTAGTTGCTTGCCGTAAACTGGGAGTGAGTTTTTCGCTGGATGATTTTGGAACCGGGTTCTCTTCACTGACCTACTTTCGCCGGCTACCTGTGCAGACTCTGAAGATCGATAAAAGCTTCGTTTCCGGAATGCTGGAAGATCCCGAAGATCGAGGCATAGTAGAAAGCGTCATTCGCCTGGCTCAAACCTTCAATCGCTCGGTTGTTGCCGAAGGAGTGGAAACCGACGAACACTGCTCCATACTTGCCCGAATGGGTTGCAGCGCCGGACAGGGTTACGGGATTGCCAGACCTATGCCCCCGGGAGATTTACTCAACTGGATTGCTGTGTGGAGAGAACAGAAAAAATGGGTGGGCTTCCTGACAATGTCCCTGCCCGAAAGGCCGGAAGACCTTGTTATCAAAGCAGCTATGGAGAGTCACCGTGCATGGGTTGAGCAAGTAATTCAATTCATTCAAAATCCTGAACATTCCCGATGTCCGACCACAGATTCACATCTCTGTCGTTTTGGAGTCTGGTACCATGGCATTGGATTGAATCGCTATGGTTATAGCAGCGAATTTGCAAGCATAGATGCAGTCCATGAAGAGATCCATACCCTGGCCAAAAGAATCTGTTTTCTTGCAAAAACGGGAAATCAAGCAAAAGCGCTCAGTCGAGTCGATGAAATTTTGAAATCCAGCGATCGCTTCATCAAAGCTATGGAGCATTTTATAGCCACGCTAGAGTAGAGGTTGTGGTGCTTCTCAGGAAAGTTGTCGCGTATTTCAACCTGTTAGTTTTAGCTTATTCTCATCCAGTATCGGATTAATGTAAACCACTTCTTTTCGATTCCATTGTTTTGGACCTCGCGACCATCGCTGAGGATTTTTCTGGTATGCGGTCTGGTAGGTTATCCGCCGTTTTTCAAGCAATACAATGTCTTTTCCATAGTGCCTGTCATGCGGTGTCACGTACGATATCCCCGAATGCAGATGCTCCCGGTTATACCAGTAAACAAATCCTTTTGTCCATGAGATCGCTTCATCCATACTGGAAAATCGATCTGGATACAATGGTCTGTATTTTAAAGTTCTAAATAAAGACTCAGAATATGGGTTATCTGTGCTTACTCGGGGTCTTGAAAAGGACGGGATTACATTCAAAGCCTGCATCATTGCAAGCATGGTATAACCCTTCATAGGAGCGCCATTGTCAGAATGAAGAGTAAGTCCGCGTATGATCTTTTTCGCGGAAATTTTTCTCAACATCCCTGCAGCCTTTTCGCTGGATTCACTCTCGTGGATTTCCCAGTGAATGATCTTTCGAGAGAAAATATCCATTACAAAATAGAGGTAATAATAAAGGCCTGCAACTTCAGACTTCAGCCATGTAATATCCCAGCTGTAGACCTGATCAGGGCCTGTAGCTTTAAGACGAGGCTTCTCTCGCTTCACCGGCGCCTTCGATTTTCTCCTATGGGACAGAAGTCGCTCCTCTTTGAGAACCCGATAAAAAGTGGCCTCGGAAGCGATATATACGCCTTTTTCCGCAAGTTTTGCAACAATCTCAGAGGGGTAGCTGTCTTTAAATTCCTGGCTGCATGCGGCTTTTATAATTTCGTTTCTCTCCTCGTTTGTTAACTTATGAGGAACAAAACGCTTTGATCCTTTACGCGAATCTCTGCGAAGTTCTTTTTGCCAGCGTTGAAAAGTTCTTGCGCTGATTCCTGATATATCTGAAATCGCAGACAGACGTGCTCCCTTCCGAAGTGCCTCTCCCGCAGCTTCAATAAAGGTTCGCTTTAGTTCTATGGAGTTCATTCTTCCTCGTCCCCCAGCAAGTTCTCCAGTTTTTTTTTGAGAACTATCAGAGCCGACATTTCTGCCAGAGCTTTATCTTTTCTGCGAATTTCTTTTTCAAGATCCTTGATCTGTTTTTTGAAATCCTGTCTTTCTTTCACTGAAATTCCACTGGCTATTCCAGTAAGTGCTTCCTGGACTTCTTTTTTCCAGAGTGTAAGATGGCCGGAATGCAACCCTTTTCGTCTGAGCCATTCTCCTTCTTCTTCCGGACTCAGAGCTGCCGCTTCCATGAGCGCTATGTTCTTTTCCGGTAGTGTCCATTCTTCGGGTGTTTTTTCGTGATCTGCCATTTGAACGCTATCTTTCAGCGTCCGTAGCCAGTTGTAAATTGTTTGTACAGATATTCCTGTCTCCTGTGCTACTGCATTTGCAGAAGGAGCACCGGGAACAAGAAGCTTTCTGACTATGCTTCTCTTAAAACCTTCTGTGTATCTCATCTGTCACCTCGTTAAAGGCGACAACTTTCCTGAGAATTGGGGATCTCGTCATCTAATACGGACAATCTTTTCTTGATTTTTTCCGGTATCCTGCTATTGGTACTCTTTCTGGCTACAGGACAGGGGCTATATGCGGAAAAAGAATTGAACCGTGGCGTGTTGATTCGGAGCAAGTGGTTCAACGATGAATTTAACTTTCATTGTCATGAAAATAGAACATTCCTATCCTTTTATACATTGGGAAAAGACACCGGAGTTCTTAGAGGAAGTTACCTGATTGATGGAAACTCTTTGCTTCTCCAACAGGAGAGTTTGCCTGACGGTTACAATGGCATCATTCTGAGCGATGGGAAATTGACTCTCCTGTTCAAGGAGGATTCTTCCAATTCAAAATCCTCGTTCATGCTTGAAAAAGAGGGAGGGGATCTGCAACTCTGGAATGAGGAGAAAAGCTATGGATCCGTAATTGAAGGTACCAACATTCGTATCCTGGCAAAGACCTCAAAAAAGTTCCAGGTGAACAAGTGGTATAGCAACTGGTATTATATTGAGCACGAAGAGCCTGCGGGCAATCAACTTGCATACAGGACAGTATGGATGTTCGGTGAGTTCATCAATTGGAAATATCACCAGCTCCCGATTGCGTGATTCGTGTCTTTTTCGATTCAAAACCGCTGGATCATCCCATCTCGATCAAAGAGCAGCAGTTGCCTGCAGGAAGTCGTGAAGGGGTTACAGTCATCGCATGGGGCGGAATGCGCTATTGAACTACAAATTCTGTGCTCCATGACCCTCTTTCTCCGCGTATTTCAGGTTCGCCTGAGAAGACTTCTGGATGGCTTTTCTGTCGTACTTCTCCTGAGTTGTAGACCCACAGGAGAGGCAGACCAGAACTATCCAGGCCCAGTGGCCGCCAGCGACTTACCCAGGAGAAGAGTCGGCCCTATTCCGGCGCGACCTTCATCTGTTAAGAGACTCCACGTGATTCAACCATAAAAGGAAAGCACCTCCAGTGCTCTTAGTGTAATCCAATCATTTTCGAAAGGAATATCGGCCCATAACTTCCCTTTCAATGATCTTCCTGTCTTCCAACCAGAATGGTCACCGGCTGCCAGTATGCGACCGGCAGCGGATTTTAAAACAGGGTTCGTCTTCACCTGCAGTCTGCCCAGAAATAAAAGCGATTCCAGTAGATCGGAGTCGTAATGAAGAGGAAATTGAAATTTTATCCAGGAGGATTTTCGTTTGAACTCCCCGGAAAGCTTCTGCTTAGACTTTGCTTTGCGAATTTCCGCCATGCTTCGTCCTGCGATCCAGTTGTTCCATTCCGTAGTCTCTACAGGCTGGTATCGATCTATCTCTACGTTGATCAGCCTTTCTATGGCATGATCCAGAGATGGGCCCAGAAGCTTCTGTCGTTGGGCAGGTGTAAGAAGGGAGGCCGCTTTGAGCAGTTTGGGGATAGCCATGGTGCATGTCTCATTGAGGCAGTTATCCATTACAAAACAGTTCATGCCACCATCGCCACCGGAATCCTTTGCGAGCCAGCGAAAGGCGCTCTGGACACGTTCATCTTCTCCAAAACCGAAATAGGTTAAGAAATAGCAAGAATGGGCCACGAAGCATGCTATGGTTCTGGACGCTCGTCCGCCGCTTTCAAAGGCGCCGGTCACGGGTGAGTAGCACCGGTCCATAAAATGGAGACATGCCTCCCTCAGGTGTTTCTCATGGGGCGGGGCTCCCACTTCGGCTGCAAAGAGCAACGACCAGACCGATCCCTGGTATTTTTTATACACCCCGCCAGCGTTGTCCGAATACCACCATCCTTCTGAATTCCGGTTGGCCAGGATGGACTGGAGAGGTTGGGTTTTGAGGCCCTGCTTTTGCAACTGAACCAGATCCGGTGCGTCATATGACATTTTGCCAATGCGTAGAAAATACTCTCGCTTAAGCAGTGGGTGAGGGTGCTTTGCAAGCTTTTTGCAAACTTCTGGAAATTCTCGTTCTACGTTCATGGGAAGCCTCCACCGGAATCATGAATTGCCATGGCCCATTGACCTTATCAATCTATTTTTCCCCTATACCAATGGATAAAAATAAATTGCTTGAAAGTTAACTCTGATACGTTAAAGTGGCTGTAACTTACCGTGAAATTGTAGAAAACAATAGGAGGTTCTTTATGAAACGTTTGCTTCTATTCATTTCTGCACTCTTTTTTAGCTTCTCCTGCAGTCAGGTCCTCTTTCAGCAGGAAGACAACCAGGACCAGACCATGACCCTTCTGGCCGCACTTTTTCTCATCAATCAACAGTCCCTTCTCAACACCGCCCCACCGGACACAACGGTCCGGCTTATGTGGATCCACCACTCCACAGGGTCCGCCTGGGTAGCATCCGGGACCGGGAACCTGGGTGCACAACTGAACGCCAACAACTACTATGTCACGGAATCGGACTACGGCTGGACAACCGCAGCAGTCCCAGCGGGATGTAACAGCACCATTGGAGATACAACCGATACAACGGATTGGCCCTGCTGGTTCAATAATACGGTCATGCCATATGTATACGCCAATTCTCATCATGAA
>JBNLFC010000128.1:0-9040 GCA_050305335.1 Leptospirales bacterium | reverse complement strand
TATGTACTAATGTTTGACCGCATGCTCCTTTGATTGATCCTTGAGGAATTGCCAGATGACTTCGCAGGCATCGATGTCGCGGCTTTTCATGCCAAGTACTTTATCCATGAGTAGTTTGCTGATATGCCCGCGCCTGTGATAAAGAGAATGTTATCAGCCCTGGAAAAAAGCGAAGCAGCGGTTTTGATTTGATCTTCCGGGTGTGTCATGCATCTTCCTTTTCACTGGCTATATTGATCATGTCATTCAAAAAAGTGTCTCAATTTTTTTCATTTTTTCAGTGATCCTGGAGTTTTTTTTAAAAGTTTAATTGCAATTTTTTTTTCTGAAAAATCCTGATAATCATTTCCTGGTTGCATAATTCGAAGAAGGTAGGAAAACGATGTTGCCTGAGTAAATTAGAGAGCCATGAGGAAAATAGTTTTTATATATCGATTCATTTCCATTTTTGCTCTGACCCTTTTATTGACCCATTGCCAGAGTGTTCCGGGGTTGGGAGAAATCATCGGGCCCAGAGCCCTGCAAACCAGTCGCTCCAAAATCTATCTCCAGAACATCCAGCCCGCAGATACCAGCCTTGATGAATTATCACAAAGAGCCAACAATGGACTCCTTTTACGTCTGACCACCCGGAGCGATGGCCGATACATCATCATGACAGACGATAGTCTGAAATCGATCCTTTCTCAACTCTCCCTGCAGAGCGCTGGATTAGGTTCCGGCGACGAGACTGCCAGAATGCATCAAATCGGAAACCTGGCAGACTTTGATATTCTGGTGGGAGGAGAATTGAAACGAGATGGCAACTACTACCTGCTTACCATACGGGAGATGAAACTATCCAGAGATCGCATTCACTTTGATACTGTTATGAGTGAGGCGATTCGATTTCATCCATATCAAATGGACTACTATCTCAACGAGGTAGTTAAGAAAATCAACAATCCTGCATATGTCATCAGAAAAAACAGAGCCCCCTCCCTATCGGACACGGAAATTATGGTGACTGCTATACAGGTCAGATTTGCAGAGATAAAAGATGTCAGCAGCTACCATTTTCAGTTCGAAGACCATAGCATTGATAGTCTTGCTCAGGCATTGCAACGGTACGTATCGGAGGCGGACCAATTTTTTGCTGCGGCTGACTACGAGGAGTCTTCGGACCTGTACAATAAAATACTGGATTCCATTTACGCTCTGACTCCGAAGCAGCAAGCTTCATTGCAGAATCTGCTGGATGACGTTAAGACGAGATTCAAGGCTGCCACGGCCAGAATTTATATGGGCAGACTCACTGAGATCGATGCTGAATTGAACGCTACGGAACATGCATCTCTGGAAACTCTTCAGGACTTTATTGATGATTACTCTGCAGTGTGTTCGGACTACCAGGACCCCCATAAGAATCCTCCATGGAGCTGGGACGCCGCTATTATATCTGCCTGCGAGAATCGAAATATTGAACTTCGTCTGGCTCAGGTGAGAATCCAGGAAGGGCTGGCAGACGCACAATATGATGGTCTTGAATTCGGCGCTGCTATAGCGGCTTACACCAACCTGCATGCAGAGCTTGTGAAAGTAAATGCGATGGCGACAGGGAAAAATCTCAAACGCATAGATGATTACCTGCAAAGAATCTCCGGAAAAATTGTCGCTGCCGAAGAGTCCGGTCGAAGCTACACTGCCATTCAGGCCGGCGGTCTCATAGAGATTGCGGAAGTAGAAAATGCCCGCTCCATTCTGGAGCGAAACATGGGCAAGAGTAGAAAAAGTCAGCGCCACAAATTTGCGGCCATGAATGCCATGGACCAGGCTGCCGCCATTCTGATCAAGAACCGGGTCTTTGCAAGCAAAGAGGTGATTCAAAATTACAGAGCTGTTGCAGGGGCTATCGAGCACGACAACGACGGACAGTTGCGTTTTTCGCTAGCGAATATTTTATTGGCACCGCTACGATACATTGCCAATGTTGGCAAGGCCATTGCGGACATCTTTATGTTTCGCGTTGGCATTGGGGTGGGCGCAGGAGCGGAAGTGGGACCTTTTGGGGCGGGGTTGGGCATTGGAGGCCTGTATCCCATGGACATTAGCACGGTTTACTCAAAAAATTACAGGAGTCCTGTTTCCAGAGCCTGGAACATAGCATTGGGCAGGAAGGAAAAGACGCAAAATGCGAACGAGGACGAGGGAGTTTATCTTTTTGGTATTGTCTACCCTGAAAGGAATTTTCCGGTACCTATCGCGCAGAGCAACTGTCTGTCTGTTATTGCCATTCGCTTCTGCGGTTCGGGTCTCAGTTACACCAACATCAATGTCTGGGCAGGGGCTCTTGTGGCTCTCCAGATCAACATAGAGACCCATCGTATCATTGAGTTTCTGGGAGTATTGTTCTTTCAGGACTGGCATCTCCTGGATGAGCGAAACCGAAGGTTCCAATATTTCGGTTACGGAGAGTTGCAGGAGATACCATAACGCCCCTTTCCTATTCCACAAAGATCCCCTTTTTCTGTTCGCGCCACTTCTCCAGTGTATAGTAAAGCGTGGGCAGAAGCAGCAGCGTCAAGGCTGTTGCTGTGACAAGACCGCCGATCACCACAGTGGCCAGAGGTCTCTGGACCTCTGATCCTGGGCCTGTGTTGAAGGCCATGGGAATGAATCCCAGGCTGGCCACAAGAGCTGTCATAAGAACCGGTCGCAGTCGTATCATGGCTCCTTCAAAGACTGATGAATAGAGGGATCCCCCCTCCTGTCTTAGATGGTTAAAGAAGCTCACCAGCACCATTCCATTGAGAATTGCAATTCCTGTTAAGGCGATGAATCCCACCGCCGCTGATATACTGAAGGAAATATCACGCATATAGAGAAACAGAACTCCACCGGTAGCAGCAAATGGGATGGTAAGAAATACAAGCACGGTTTGCAAAAAGTCATTGAAGGTTCGTAGCAGGATCAGAAAAATCACGGCAAGTGTTATGGGAAGAATGATGGCCAGCGTCATGCGGGCCTTTTCCAGGTTTTTGAATTGCCCTCCCCATGTGGTGGTGAAGCCTTCTGGCAATTTCAATCCGCTTTGAATTTTTGCTTTTGCCTCATCCACAAATCCCTGGACATCGCGATCTTTTAGATAGATGGCAACCGCTGCATAGCGTTTTGAGTTATAGCGGGCAATGGTAGTCACCTGATTTCCCATTTCCATTTTTGTCACCTTTGACAGAGGTACAGTTCCACCGCCGGGCATATCCAGGGGTACACGATCGATATACTTCAAATCATTGCGATAACGTTCGGCCATACGCACCATCACGGGAATACGAATGTCTCCTGTATAGAACTGTCCTGTCTCTTCGCCTGCAAAGGCTGTTTCAAAGGTCTGGTTCACGTTGCTTGAATGGATGCCATATTCGGTCATTTTTCTATGGTCCAGCTTGAAGTCGATGACAGGAGTCTGTCTCAGGGCCGTTAACTCATCCATGGCCACGCCGTTGACACCGTCTATTTTTGAGAGAATTTCTTCCGCGTTGCCCACCAGCCCCATCAGTTTTTTAAGATCACTTCCGAAGATACGCAGTGTTACATCAGCACGGCTTCCCTCCAGCATCTCGTTGAATCTCATCTCAATGGGCTGTGTGGGAGAGAGGGATTGGTCGGGCACCTCCCTGTGAATCGTTTCCTCAATGGCAGCATAAAGTTCCTCTTTGGTGCGGATATCACCATTGCTCTGCGCAGGCCATTGGGACTTATCTTTCTTTAATATGACAAAAGTATCCGCGAAGTTGATTCCCATGGGATCAGTGGCCGATTCGGGTGTCCCCATGCGAGAGAAGACCTTCTCAACTTCGGGGAATTTGAGAATGGCCTTTTCCACCGCACACTGTTTTTCCACTGACTCCGGCAGGCTGATATCCGCGTTACGTACCACACCGATGACCATATCCCCTTCGTCAAGTTGCGGAATAAAATCTGCACCCAGACGGGTGAAAGCTAGAATGGAAAGAGCGGCAAAAAGGAGTGTAGGACCCACCAGATACCATTTATGGTTCATGGAGTATTTTAAGAGAGGTCGATACATCCGGGTCAAAAAAGCGAAAAGTTTGTTATCACCAGCCTTTTTGGGCGGCTTGAGAAAAAGATAGGCCAACACAGGCATAAGAATGATGGCCACCACAAGACTTGCCATCAGGGCAAGGAGCACGGTCGCTGCCATGGGACGAAACATCTTGCCTTCAATGCCGGTAAGGGATAGTATTGGTATGTACACTATCATTATAATAATGAGACCCGCTACCACCGGACCGGACACCTCTCTGGCAGACTCGACAATGAGTTTGATCTTTTCGCTTTTCGTGAAATCATGACCGTGACGTTCCTCCATTTTGCGGATAATATTCTCGATCATCACCACAGATCCATCCACCAGAAGACCGAAGTCGATGGCTCCCAGACTCATCAGATTTGCCGATATGTTTCCGTAAAGCATACCGGACACAGAGAAAAGCATGGAGATAGGAATGGCCATAGCCACAATAATCGCTGCCCGAAAGTTCCCTAAAATAATAAGAAGAATTGTGATTACCAGAATGGCTCCCTCGGTAAGGTTTTTAAGCACCGTGCGAATCGTGGCGTCCACAAGAAAGCTGCGTGCATACAGCACATTGATCTCCACATCTTTTGGCAGAGAAAGAGTCTGGATTCGTTGCATGGCTTCCTGAGAAACAGTACGGCTGTTGGAGCCAATGCGCATGAGCACTGTCCCGAGTACTGTCTCCTGGCCGTTGCTGGTAGTGGCGCCGACGCGAGGCAGACTCTCCTCTTTCACACTGGCAATTTGTGAAAGTCGAATGGGGGCTCCCAGGGCATAGAGGCGAATAGGTATATTCTTCAACTGTTCAACAGAATCAAACCGCCCCCGGGTTCTTACAATAATGCGTTTTTGATCGCTCTCCACATAACCGCCCCCGCGATTGATGCCAATATCGCTTAGGGAGTCCATGATTCTCTCCACACTCACACCATATTGTTCCATCATAACAGGATCGAGATTGATCTGTATGGCCTGGGCATAACCTCCGTTGCTGTCCACTTCGGCCACTCCATTTACAGTTTTCAGCTCGCGGCGAATCTGCCAATCCTGAATCATGCGAAGATAACGTAGTCGTGCTTCTGCGGGTTTTGCGGCCAGAGCACTTCCTTTTTTTGCACGCACCTCATACATTAAAATCTCGCCCAGACCCGTGGAAACCGGTCCCATCTGGGGGGCCATTCCTGCTGGCAGGTTCCCCAGCAAGCCGGCCAGCCTTTCTGCGATGAGCTGTCGGGCGAAGTAGAGGTTCATTCCATCCTGGAAAACCACCGTAATCTGTGAGAGCCCATATTTACTGATAGATCGAATTTCCTCCACATTCTGAATGCCGGATAACTCAGATTCCACAGGGTAGGTAACAGCTGTCTCGATTTCGGCAGGTGCAAGCGCACCCGTTTTCGTGTTGATCATCACCTGTACATTGGTGATGTCGGGAACTGCATCTATGGGAAGATGGAATGCCGAGTAACCACCGACTGCAACAATGGCAAAGAATATCAGAAGCACCCACATCTTGGAATGGAGGGCAAACTCAACAATGCGATTCATCAATTCTCTCCTGTGTGTTTTAAAGGAATAGTTTCTATATTAATCTCTTTCAATCCCTGCGGGGAGAGGGGAATTCCCGACATGATCTCCAGATCGCTCAAGGCATCCAGAGTATCCAGAAACGTGGAGTGATAGAGGAGCGTCATGGAATGCAATCGTTCATGCTCGCTCCAGAATTCAAAATAGCTGATTCTACCCCGCAAAAGCGCCTCTGCCAGCGCAGCCCGATTTGTATGGAGTCTTTCACTGGCATGCATGATATCGGGTAGCAAATGGTATTTCTCCGAATAGCGTTGATACGCGTCGGTTACATCCCCCAACGCCTGGCGTGTCATCCGTTCCAGTTCGTTTTCGCTGGCGACCAGGCGAGCATCGGCCTCCCTTTTTCCGTATGCATTGGTGTCTACTACCGGGATAGGAATGGTGATTCCGGCTCGTATATAGGTTTCTCTTTCTGATTGAGGACCAATTACTGTGGAGTTCAACGAAGAGTTTCCGAAAGTGGTTCTGCCGCCATAGAGATAGAGGGTGGGAGCTCCGAAGAGTTTTCGTTGCTCCAGAGCTAGAAGACTTTTTCGCATGTCCATCTCTTTCTGAGCGGCCTGCAGATCATGCCTCTGTCCCATTGTGGCTTCTCGAAAAGTCTGTAGCGGTGGAAGTGCCCGAAATTGCATGGCATCCACTTCTTCGGTTCGAATGACTGCATCTGGATCAAGGCCGATCATCTGCTTGAGCTGCTGATCAGCCTTGAGGTAAGCGATTTGTGCTTCGGCCGTTTCCGATTCCAGCGTGGCAATGTCGGCCTCAATGGCAGACTTCACATATGCACCCAGTCTTGGATCGCGAAAAGTCGTTCCCATACGAGCTCGAATGCTTTGCAGATGTTGTAGGTGTTCTTTTAAATGCTCGCTGATATCGAAGAAAGAGCTTCGGTGATAATAGACGCGTCGTAGCTGACCGCTCAAGAGCAGAATCTGGTGCTGGAAACGTTTCTCTGTTGCCTCTACCTCGGATCTGGTGGCCTCTTTTCTTAAGCCCCGCTGTCCTGCAATCTCAATCTCCTGTTGTAAGCCTACCTCATAACCCGAAATACCCTGCTCATTCTTGAACGTTGAGTTGTTAATGCTTCCGTCAATGACCGATGCAAGTTTGCGTCGGCCGTCGGTTGCGCTCAGGTCCAGGCGGGGGTTCGCGGGTAGAAGGAGTTGACTCTTTTGACGGTGTGCCCGGGCCACCTCTACCTCTGCCCGAAGGATCTGCACTTCCGGGTTTTTCTCGATCATTCTCTGCAAAGCCTGGTCGGGAGAAATGTAGGTACCCTCAGCGTTCCGGGGAGGATCCTGATCTTTCCCTTCAAGAGCAAGCAACACACCGGAAGCCAACCAGAAGAGTGTTGCAATATAAATCCATTTGCCTCGATGAAAGATGAGGCCATATATCCGGGTGTGTTGTTCTTTTCCCATATCTTTTCCGCCAATGAGGAGATCATACAATGGTCGGAAAGAGTAGTCAATAGGTCATATGACTGATCCGAGGTTTAGGACGTTTGACCTACCTCGCAGGATTTTTTTTGGGAAAAATCCCTTGAGAAGAAGGGTCACATGGAGGAGCAGCTCTGTTCCATCACAATTCATTATATCCGGGAAACCGCAAGAATCGACTCTGCGGCACTGATAATAGGATCAGGCGTAGCGTTGTCAATTGCTACCTCTTCTTCATTTTGTAGGAGCCCCTTCTGGATGGATCCCGGTGCGACTATAATATGTCAAATATATTAATATTTTTAATGATTATATTTTCAATGTTTTTAAATGGAATGCTCAATTCGGTCGAAGCGATTTTTTTTAATACATGTATCTAAATTCTATGCATGTTCATCATTTGCAGGTTTCTGATGTGGCAGCTGGCTAAAAAGGCGTACATCGGCGAAAAACTCCTATAAAACCAGGAAAAAGAGTTGAGCATCCTATCCAGAAGTGTGGACAATTGGATATTCGTTGAGGGAGTTCTTCTGAACTGAATAATATGAAAATTTCTACGATCATTACTGAACAACTGGGTGTAGACCTACCTATTCTCGGTGCCCCGATGTTTCTGGTCTCCTACGTGGATCTGGTAGTCGCAGTATCCGAAGCAGGAGGAGTGGGCTGCTTTCCATCCATGAATTTCCGGACTGTTGAGGAATTGAGCGATACTCTGGATGAAATCCGTTCACGCACCAGCAAACCCATTGGCGTAAACATCATTCTTTATAAGGAGCACAATCCGCAGTGGGGCAGGCAACTGGAGGTCTGTCTTGACCATAAAGTGGAGCTGATCATCACCAGCATGGGGACTCCTCGCAGTGTGGTAAAAGAAGCACGGTCCGCCGGCAGCCGTGTCTACTGCGATGTGACCAATTTGCGTCAGGCGCAATTAGTCGCAAAGGGGGGTGCCGATGCCCTGATAGCGGTTTCACAGGGAGCCGGTGGCCATGCTGGCGCTATTTCACCGTTTGCCCTTGTTCCCTATTTGAAAAAGGAGACGGGACTTCCTATTATTGCTGCGGGTTCAATCACCGACGGTCGACAGATGGCTGCCTCTTTTGCGCTGGGAGCGGACGCTGTTTATGTGGGAACACGATTGATTGCCACTCATGAATCAAGAGCATCTGATGAATACAAGGCTATGGTGCTGGCTGCAAAACCCGAAGAGATTATTTATACAGATTCGGTTTCCGGTGTGAATGCAAACTGGTTGAAGAGCTCGTTGGAACGGTGGGAAAAGTCCAGAGGGGAACAGGGCACTATTGAGAATCATGAAATGGCACTGAAACGTTGGCGAGACATCTGGTCAGCGGGTCATGGGGTTGGATCGATGGACCATGTAGAGCATGCAGGCGAAGTAATACGTCGAATGGCTACGGAGTATATGCAGATTCGAGAGAATCTTCCAGGGATTCAATAAGAACTAATCTCAAAATCATACGAACTATTGAGATCAGTTCGAAAGCTAAAAGAGGGATGGTCCTGACAGCTAGGCGCTATCTGCCGCGTCTTCACCGCTGGTTGTTCCGCCCGCTCTTCCTTTTGCCATACCTTCGAGTTTTTCGTATAGCCCGGCATCGTATTTCGGATCGATCAGATATACGATATGGCGGCTGTCATCACGCGTCAGCTCAAAATGAGCGAAACGTTTGTCAGGCTGCAGAGAGTCGGCATTGAAAGGTGCAAAGGCGAGTTTTACCGACTCTTCAATATTGGGTGTGATTGTACCGAATCGGTCAATTCCTGGTCTGCTCTGGAGACGTGTAATGGATGTAACCTGGCCTACCTCATAATATTGTTTATCCTCACGTGTCTGGGCAAGGAGGACCAGATAGTCGCCCTCTTTTATGATTTTTTCATTGTCATTTAGACTGATGGATACATG
>JBNLFC010000127.1:0-9049 GCA_050305335.1 Leptospirales bacterium | reverse complement strand
CGCTTCCCTGCGGAGAGAGGAGAGTTATCCCGGATGGCAGCCGAATCTTCAGTCCACTATGCTGGCCATTGCGCAGCGTGTATACCGGGAAAAAAACAATAATGAGGCTGCCATAAGGGCCATTCACGCGGGACTGGAAACCGGAGCTATTGCACATCGCTATCCGGACATGGATATGATCTCTATGGGGCCCGACATTCGTCATCCTCACAGTCCAGACGAGAGTGTGGATTGGGCGAGCGTGGAGCGTTACTGGGAGCTTTTGCTGGCAATACTGGAGTCTGTACCATGAAGGCCGATTCGAAAATATTAAGAGAAATAGTTGTGACCCCTATGCCATTCGGACGTTTTCAGGGTAGATGTCTCGATTCTCTGCCTGTTTCCTATCTGGAGTGGCTGGCTCGAAAGGGCTTTCCGTCTGGACGATTGGGGGAGTTGCTTCAGACTATTTATGAAATCAAAATCAATGGGCTGGAATATCTACTCTCTCCCATTCGGGACGGTGGGAATATGCTTCAATGAAGAGAGGCCTTCTGGCGTTAAATCAGTTTTGTAATTTTTAAGGCCAGAGCTTCTGCGACGCGAATGCCATCCATGGCGGCCGAAAGTATTCCGCCTGCATAGCCCGCTCCTTCTCCAGCGGGAAAGAGCCCCTGCGTGTTTACGCTTTCAAGCGTTATCTGATCTCTCGGGATTCGAACCGGCGAAGATGTGCGTGTCTCCACCGCGGTGAGGATGGCATCGTTCATTGCGAAACCCGGGATTTTTCGGTCGAATGCAGGCAAAGCTTCTCTAATAGCTTCTATCACATAGGAAGGTAGCGTCTGGCTCAGGTCCCCCCAGCGAAGGCCAGGCTTGTAAGATGGCACTATAAGACCCGGTCCTGAAGATGGTTTTCCGGTCAGAAAGTCTCCCACCAGTTGAGCCGGAGCGCAATAACTCCTTCCTCCTAACTCAAAAGCCGTATGTTCCCATTTCCGTTGAAACTCTACTCCAGCAAGAGGAGAATCGGAAGCAAAATCCCGGGGAAAGACCTCCACTACAATTCCGCTGTTGGCATTCTTCTCACTGCGTGAATACTGGCTCATTCCATTGGTGACCACACACTCATCTTCCGATGTTGCAGCCACAACACTCCCACCCGGGCACATGCAAAAACTGTAAACCGTTCGACCATTTCTGCAATGGTGTACCAACTTATAGTCTGCAGCACCAAGAAGAGGATGCCCCGCATGTTTGCCATATTGGCATCTATCAATGAGGGACTGGGGGTGCTCGATTCTAAATCCGACAGAAAAGGGTTTGGCTTCCAGCTTTACACCTTTTCCCTGGAGTGCCTGAAAGGTGTCTCTCGCACTATGTCCCGTTGCGAGAATTACATATTCTGTCTCCACTCGCTGGCCATTGGCCAGAAGCAGAGCGGAGAGTCGGCCATGGTTGATTTCAAAATCCTCCACTCTGGTCTCAAAGTGATATTCACCCCCAAGGGATTCTATGGTAGCGCGGATTCTTTTTACCACGCCGACCAGTCGATACGTGCCTATATGAGGTTTGTTACTATATAAGATCTCACCGGGTGCGCCAGCCGCTACCAGCTCTTCCAGAACTTTTGTCCCCAGATGCCGGGGGTCCCTGACCTGAGAATTCAATTTTCCGTCAGAAAATGTCCCGGCACCACCTTCTCCGAACTGGACATTGGATTCAGGATGGAATTTCCCACTTCGCCATAGAGCAAAGGTATCTCTGGAACGGTCTCTGACATTTTTCCCCCGCTCCAGCACAATGGGGCGGAATCCCATACGGGCCAGAATCAATGCTGCCATGAAACCCGCCGGGCCGCTACCTACTACCACAGGCCGCGTAGCTCCTCTGTAATTGCGCACAACGTAATTATATCGGGTATCGGGAGCCTTTTGAATGGATGAGATTTTTTTTTGACCCTTTTGTAAAATCGCTCTTTCATTCAGGTTGGCCAGATCCACAGAATAGATGATTTGAATGGCACTTTTTTTGCGCGCATCCACGCTACGCCGGACAATCTGGAAATCAAGGGTTTCCTGTTCTGGCAGGTGCAGCCGCTTGCGGATAGCCTCTTGCAGGTCCCGGAAGGTGTGATTCAGCGGAAGTTTGATATCATGAACGCGAATCATAAAGGATAGAAGGGAAAAACAGAAGGATAATTACCAGGTGGATCCTGTTGACAAGAGAAATTCCTGGACCGGGAGAGGGTCTGGAAGCCCGGGTCTTCCCTTTCTCTTATTGTAGAATGAGGTTAGATTGACTGTGGAAATAACGTTCGCATGATTCAAGGAGTATTTACATGAGAAAAAAAGTTTTGAGGGATGGAAAATGTGACTTGAACACTCGGGCTCATCTCTTTTCTCTTGTCACGCTGCTGGAAAATAGCGGTTTCTAACTGGTGACAGGCGTATGGGAGGGATCATGATATATCTCATGCTGCACTGTATCGTGAGGGATCGCCGTATTAAAGAAAAATTGTGACCAATGAGAATTCTTTTTTTCCAAAATCCAGCGTATGCGAAGCCAGGCAATGGCTGTACCGGTCTTTATCTGACCTTGTTCCATTGTCAGGAGCTCTAAGTGGCTCATGGGTAAAGATTGATTCAACTGACAGATAGAAAAAGACGACAGAAGAGAGTGTTCGAAAGATGAAAATAAAGAGCAAATTCAGGGATTTTCTGGCATTTCGAGATGATGTGAGCTGTCTCTCCGGTTGCCCCGTCCACACCGATAGCGGCATGTACGTCCAACAAATTGCCGGCGGCGATTTTGAGGGCGCCTATTTGACTGCCCGTTCTCCTAACCCTTTTGCATCCTCCTGCGGGCTGGTTTGTGCAGCTCCCTGCGAAGATAAGTGTCGTCGAGGCGCTGTGGATGCACCTGTTTCCATCCGTTCTCTTAAGAAATTTGTGACCGAGCAATATGGCCCTGAGTCAGGTAAGCCCGACACTGTGAAGCGGCTTTTTTCCGGTGAGTTGCCCGGCTCCAGTACTCATACAGGGCATATTGCCAAGCTTTTGAATCGTAAATCCGAAAGCACCGGTCAACCCGTGGCCGTTGTAGGTGCAGGTCCCGCAGGCTTAACAGCAGCCCATGATCTGGCCACTCTGGGCTATAAAGTCACAGTTTTTGAAGCCCTGGGCGTTACAGGCGGGCAGATGCGCATCGGGATTCCTCCATACCGACTGCCGGATCATATTCTGGACAGAGAAGTGGAATTCATTCAGAGCCTGGGAGTAGAGATCAAACTCAATACTCCAGTTACAAAAGAGAAGGGCCTGGGTTGGCTGAAGGAGCAAGGTTTTCAGGCGGTTTTTCTTTCCGTTGGATTGATGAAAGGACGTATGATTCCCATTGAAGGGAAAGACCTTTCGGGCGTGCACACAGCACTGGATTATTTAAATCGTGCTGGTCTTGGCGAAACAACGGATACAGGGCATCGTGTAGTTGTGATCGGCGGTGGACTGGTTGCTATGGATGCGGCTAGAGAAGCTAGACGTCAACTCCTGGCAAAAGAACCGGGTGCACACTATGAAATTCATGTGGCATCTCTGGAGAGCTACACTGAAATGCCTGCACACCAGAGTGTTTCCGGGCGTCAGGAGCTTGAGGAGACAGAAGATGAGGAGATTCAGTTCCATCCTTCCTGGGGGCCACATCGCATTCTGGGAGAGAATGGGAAAGTGACAGGAATCGAACTCATTGAAGTTGTCTCAGTTTTTGACAGCGAAGGTAAGTTCAATCCCACATTCAATGAATCGTCTAAAAAGACAATTCATTGCGACAGCGTTATTCTGGCCATCGGGCAAGCGGCAGATCTCTCTTTTGTCAGCGAAAGTGACGGAGTGACCGTCTCTCCCCGGGGCATTATCCAGGTAGATGAACAACTCATGACCACTGCACCCGGTATTTTTGCGGGTGGTGACGGTGCTTTTGGCCCACGCAACGCCATTGATGGTGTGTCCCATGGAAAGCAGGCCGCAGTCTCCATTCACGAATTTCTCTCAGGAAAAAAGAGGGAGACCTCCTATGATGTCCGTGTGGAGATCATGCACACGCCTTCTTACAATATGATTGATGGTTATGATCGTCTGGATCGTAAGACACCGCCTGTGGCGGATCCCCGAGACAGAATCGGCAAACAGATGATCGAGCTCTCTTTCGATGAAAAGAACGCTGTGGAGCAGGCCAGCCGATGCTTAACATGTCATACCAGTCCAGTCTATGACAGTGATCTATGCATTCTTTGTGGACGTTGTGTGGATATTTGTCCTCAACAGTGCCTCTCATTCGTTCCCTTTTCCGATGTCACCATAGAGGGGGTAGAGGATATGAGTGCCTTTGCCCGATCACTGGAATTGAATCCCGGAAATGAGGATGTTACGGTAATGCTGAAAGACGATCATGCCTGCATTCGATGTGGTCTGTGCGCCAGTCGTTGTCCCACCGGGGCTCTTGCTATGGAGCGAGTTATCGTAGAAGAGCAGTCGGTAGTCGTTGCATAAACTGCGAAATAAATAAATAAACATAGAAACGGAAATAGAAATTCAGGGGAAGTGTATGTCTGAGAATCACGGGAATGGTCCACGCAATGGAGAGGAGTTGACTTCCAGAAAGAAGTTTCTGGGAAATGTGGCGAAGTTCAGTATAACAGCCGGTCTTCTGGGTCAGGGGATTATGTTTGTTCGATCCATTGCACCCAATGTTCTGTATGAACCTTTAAAAAAGTTTAAGGTCGGTTTTGCCTCTAAGTTTTCGCAAGGTGCTACCTATCTATCCGAAGGGCGTCTTTTTGTTATTAAAAAGGGCAACCAGATGCACAGTACATCCGCTGTGTGTACTCACCTGGGTTGCACTGTGAATTTTTTCAAGCTGGATGCACCGGAAGAGGTCATGGCCGGAGGAAAGAAGATTATTCAGGAATGGGAGTACCATTGCCCATGCCATGGTTCTAAATACAGAGGCGATGGCACTGTATATGCCGGACCGGCTCCTCAGAATCTACCCAGCTGGAATATGAGCGTGGCTCCCGATGGTGAGATTGTTGTGGATACTGGAAAGGCGGTTGATAAGGAATTTCAGCTGAATACATAACAAACAGATGCGATATAATGTGAAACAGGAAGAGGGGTGATTGAAACAATGAATGAACTGTTAGAAAAGGCAACGAAGGTGGGAAGGGACCTTCTGGCAGACTGGAACCCGCGGACAAAAAGGGAAGCACATGATTCTGTGGGCTTTAACTTTTTAATGCACTGGTTTCCGGCAAAGGTAACACGAAAGAGTATATCCTGGGGATACTCTTTCTGGCTGGGAACCGTTGCTGCATCCCTCTTTTTCATTTTAAGCATCAGTGGTGTAGTATTGATGTTCCTCTATGTTCCATCAGTGGAGCGTGCATACCAGTCCATCAAGGATCTGGAGTTCGTGGTCTCTTATGGATGGTTCATTCGAAGAATGCATCGCTGGGCTGCTCATGCTATGGTGGCATTTGTCTTCCTGCACATGGTTCGTGTGTTTTTGACAGCGGCTTACCGTTCCAGTGAGCAGACCGTCCGTGGAGACCGGTCTGTCAACTGGCTCATCGGCATTGTTCTTTTGCTTTTTACCATGCTTCTTTCATACACCGGTTATCTTCTTCCCTGGGATCAGCTGGCTCTCTGGGCCATTACGATCGGAGCAAATATTGCCAATGCGGTACCAATCATAGGGCCTCAGGTGAAGTTTTTCATGCAGGGAGGGACTATCATCGGTCAGAATACTCTGATTATATGGTACGCAATGCATGTTGCTATTCTCCCACTTCTTCTGACAGCACTGATCTCCTGGCATATGTGGCGCATTCGCAAAGATGGCGGATTGGCTTCAGTGGACTCCCTGGCTCTGGAAAAGGTGACTCTGGAAAATGTTAATGAGAGTCATCCCCGCAAGACTTATACGATCATGGGTGCTGTGAAGGGTGTAAGACCGACTGTGGTAATGCACAAGGTAAAGGATGAGACAGAGAGTGCCATACCTGCCATTTTAATCCGGGTGTTGATCGTTTTTCTGATCACTCTGGCCGGCATACTTTTCCTTTCCGTGTTCTTTCCAGTTCCACTGGAAGAGCCTGCTACGACGGAATGGACCCCTAACCCTGCCAAGGCTCCCTGGTATTTTCTCTGGTTGCAGGAGCTTGTAACATTGACCACAATTCGCATTGGCGGGATGACGCTGAACGGTGGCTTTGTGGGTGGTGTGATTGTTCCAGGACTCCTGGGGGGACTGGCCGCGGTCTGGCCTTTCCTGGATAAATCGCCCTCATCGGCTATTGGTGTATGGTTTCACAAGTCAAGGTCCCGTCAGACCATGGTCTTTTTGATCATTGTTGGAATTCTTGCAGCAATGACCTACTTCAGCTCGGAGATGAGAGGACCTAACTGGCAGGTCTATCTCCCATGGCAGGAGTGGCCTCATCATGCGACGAAGTTCTAAAGTTCAGAATTTGTTAGAAATATAGATATAGTTAAACTATTGAAGAGCAGTTAGCGTCGGGCTACAGAGTGGCCCGATCACTCTTTAAGGATCATCAGGATAGAGGATGTAGAATGAAAGGAAGAGATCAGATACTGTTGGCCGCCTCCGGCGGCGTTGTTTTCTTATTAACTGTTGGTGCCTTTGTAAAGGATCACCATTCGGATTGGCGAGTTCATCAGGACGAGTTTGCGGAACTGGCCGTTAAGAAGCTTGGAGAGGAAAAAGCATCGGCTCTGGAGACTGGAATTCAACAGATCTGGAATCCGGAACTGAAAATCATCGATCGGTGTACGACCTGCCATATGGGAATTACCATTCCCGGGTTTGAGGATGCACCGCAGCCATATGCGACCCACCCGGATCTTGCCTTCTGGAACAAGACTCATGCGTTTAAGGATTACGGCTGTACAACCTGCCATAGTGGCCAGGGGTATGCTGTGGAAACCGCGGACGCCCATGGGGAGGTGCACCACTGGGAAGATCCCATGCTCTCGGAAAAAATGGCAAAATCCTATGGTTTTGAAAGTTCTGCAGGCCTCATGGAGACCAACTGCAACGTTTGCCATCGACGTGATGAAGCGACCCCCCGTATGCCACGTATCAATCATGCCAAAGAGCTGGTCACCCAGCGAGGTTGCATTGGTTGTCATATTCTGGATGGAAAAAACGGAGGATCCATTGGACCTGAGTTAACATATGAAGGAAGCAAGCATGGGGAAGTTTTTACCATGAAAGGGGTAAAGGGTACCCAGTCGGTGTTCCAGTGGCACCGTGAGCATTTTCAGAGTCCCTCTTCTATCTCTAAAGGCTCAATCATGCCTCCTGTTGCCTTCAGTGACGAGGATGCCCGTGATCTGGCCCTGCTGGTAATGAGCTGGAGAAAGACTTCTATTCCTATGAAATACCTGCCGGATTCTCTTAAAATGCAAGAAATTATGGAGAGCGAGAAAAAGGGAAAGAAATAGCTTTTTCTTTCACTCTTTCCCACGTGCTTTGCTGACAGTGTCCGTTGCTACCGTACAGGCAACAGGACATTGTCAGCACTCTGGTGATCATACTTATACTATCTGAGTTCGTATCCCACCCTGTCTAATGTCGCTAACGTTGTATCGGGCAATGTGCTGTTCGGTAGGACGCGACATTTAAAAACCGTTAAATCGATCTCCCGGCCCCTGTTTCATTAATTAAACAGTTGAACCATTTGTTAAGGGAGCCGATCCTCCTCCAGCAGTGGATATGGCGGTGAGACGGGAGAATCCGGCAGCATAAATGTTACTGCCATTCACTATGTGCCTGAAGATTGTTCCCTCATCGCTCATTCGATCAATAATTACCCCATGGGACTACTCTGTGTGGAGCAGTGATCGGCTGACTTTTTATTTCTTCCTGTGGCGGAGCCGGGAGGGAATAACAGGCCTGAGGATGTAGAGCCAGGTAGATTTACCCTCCTGTTTATCTCTTGACCGTACCGAAGCCGCCGGGACCATGGCATTTCGGAGAAATATCAAGCATGATCGGTGTTATAGTAAAAGATGGTGAAAGTATCGAGTCGGCCCTGAAGCGCTTTAAGAGAGAATGCGTAAATGCCGGAATTCAGTCGGAAATCAAGCGACGTGAGTACTTTGAAAAACCATCGGAGCGCAAAAAGCGTAAACTGGAAGCTGCAGTGCGCAAGCGTGAAAAAAAACGCATCCTCATGAACCGAAAAGACCGCTCCTGATATTCATTTTTCTCTCCGTTTTCCGGAGTGAAAAACAGCGAATCAGCATTCCTCCGTTTTTGCGGGCGAAATTATAATAGCGCCTTTGTAAGTTTGTCTTCCCGGGTACCAGTAATCTTCAAAATTCCGGTGCCAGAGCGAATTCCAGAATCAGGAAGGTGTGACCAATGAGCTCACTTCAGGAAACCATTCAAAAAGACCTGGTAGCCGCCATGAAAAGCAAGGAGGCTCTGAAACTGAGTGTGTTACGCATGCTTAAAAGCGAGCTTCAGTACGAGCTCACTAAAACCGGGGCAAAAGAGCTTTCCGATGGAGATGTAGAGGCGATTATCAAGCGGGGCATAAAAAAACGCAAAGAATCCGCAGAGCAGTTTCGCAAAGGTGGCCGGGATGAGATGGCCGCCAACGAAGAAGCCGAGATTGAAATTCTCAATACATATTTGCCGGCGCAACTGGGCGCAGATGACATTCAGAAGGTTCTGGATCAAGTGGTTGCATCCATGGGCAATGTCGGGCCATCTGACACCGGGAAAGTGATGGGAGCAGTTATGGGCAAACTCAAAGGGCAAAATGTGGATGGCGCTCTTGTGAAAGAACTGGTCTCGAAACGTCTGGCCGGATAGCGGAGCGGTTGAATCTCCTTTTTTTCTCCTTTCCTCCTTATCATTGAATAGAAACTTATCGTTCGGAGCGGACGTTTGAGCGACTCACTCAAAGACTACAAAGAACGACTCCTGAACGCCGTTCCTATCGAGTCCTACATAGGGCGCTATGTTGCCCTGAAAAAGCAGG
>JBNLFC010000126.1:0-9052 GCA_050305335.1 Leptospirales bacterium | reverse complement strand
GGTAACCACGCACTACGGTTGTATTATCGATTCCTTTTTTTTCGAAGAATTTCTGGAAGTGGTACAGGTGCTGTTTTCGAAAGAATATAGTGGACCCAGCTTCCCTCCTGCCAGCTCTCCACAAGTCCTGCATCTTTCAGTGTTTTCATGTGGTGGGATATGGTAGGTTGCCGCAGAGAAAAATGGGCTTCAATCTCACAGGAGCAAAGGGAGTTGCCGCTTTGCAACAAAAGTCTGAGAATGCGAATACGGACAGGATGGGCAATGGCCTTTAAGATGGAGGCAAGATGGTGATCTTCCGTGGAGCAGCCGTCAGGACCAATGTCCGAAGTGGAAGTTTGTCTTCTATTTTCAGTTTTACAGAAAGAGCCAGTGATTTTTTTTTCTACGGTGATAGCGCCATTTTTCATGGAAAGAGCCTCTCTTCCGGCAGATTTTTATATTCAAATCGATCCATCCAGTGATATTTGATTTATCGAAATCCGCTCCAATGTGGATTTTTGAGATGGTTTAGAGTAAACAATGCAATCTTTCTTCAAATCCATCCGGATCGCCTGGGAATACCTGACTCATCCCGTCAAGACCACAGACCAATTATTGCAGGAACAGGAATCCTCAAAGTAATCCTGGATTTTTCTGTTGTTCAGCCTATCGCTCTGGACCCTTGTAACCGGATATCAAAATCTACTGGTAGGCGATACTTCCCGCGCCAGAGAGGTAATACTGGGTATATCTTATGGACCTGATATAGTCATTACTCTATTAACAATTCCCATGGGAATTGTGGCGCTTGCAGGAATATCCTTTATTGTTACAAAATTAGTGATATTACTCGGTGGAAATGCCGCAGGGAAGGATGTATTTAGAATCTTCTCTTTTACCTTAAACGCTGGCTCCACTTTTTTCGATCTGCAATACGAAATTGGGGCCACCCTCACGGGACACGCCTGGCAACTGCATCAGGTACCTAATTTCTTCTATTATACGGTTTTTATCATGTTCGCGCCAATATTGTGGTCTTTGATTATTACGGTGATTTCGTTATCCCACTATTCCAGATTGTCAATAGCAAAAACCCTGGTAGCCTTTTTGATCGGAGTTTTGCCTCTGTTCACTCTATTGATTTTCATTGTGATGTAAACATAAACCGGAGCAATGCAAAACCGTAAGTAATGGAGTCACAGGAAGCACGAATTTCTTGCCAGACGATGCCGACGTGTAAGGCTTTGCCATGGCACAGAATGAGGATCCTCAGACCCCGTCTGGCAGTCCTATCCTGCGATTTTCGCGCAGAATGGAGAAAGAGTATCTTCGGCACTATGCAGAGACACGCCTCATCACATCACGACTCCTCATCGCAACCGGACTTGCTGTGTTCGGTTCGTTTGTAATTCTCGACTATATTGCATTTCCCCTTGAGGCGGCCATCCGGGCCTGGCTGATCCGTGGAGTCACGATGGCCATTGTTCTTGCTACGCTTGCATTCACTTCCTTTCGAAAGAGGAGGATCAGTTTTACCACTGTTTTCCTCCTGGCTATTCTCATCAATACAGCTGTTGTGGCAATCGACGTTATCGGATCCGTTGCTGCTGGCTACTCGCTTACGCTTGGCTCGCTCTTCGTCATGATCGCTTCATTCACTCTTGTACGGTTCCCGTTCTGGATCTCGGTGCTGTTACTTGCTTGTATGTCGGCTACGCAGCTTGCTGCCATGCTGATCTTCATGAATCCAGGTGTTCACGGCATCCTGAATAATTTGTTCTTTTATGCTTTCATCATGGCCATGCTTCTGATTTCCAACAACACTACGGATTGCGATAGCCGGAAGCTCTTCCTCCTGGCCTTCTACCATAAAAAATACGAAAAATCCGGACTGGATGGCTCCGCGCTGCACAGCATTGCCAGCCGATTCGATGAGTATCTACGAAACGAAAAGGCATACCTGAATGCAGAACTGACCATCGATGCGGTGGCAAAGACCCTCCATGTCAAGCGTCACCACCTGACACAGGCGATCAGTGAAGCCTCAGGTACCAACTTCCTTACCTGTGTGAATCAATACCGCGTGAACGAAGCAAAACGTCTGCTCGAAACGACCAACAACGAAATGACTGTTTTGAGAATTGCATATGATACCGGTTTTAACTCGAAGGCCACCTTCAACCGCATCTTTCGCAAAATGACCGGACTGAGCCCTTCCGACTACCGACACAATCGCTCAGACCAGGTATCTGGACCACAGGCAAAGAGTAAGCCCACCAGATCTGGGAAACCTTAAAAAAGCGTAGCGTACTGATAAAAAAGGGACTCATCCTGGCGGGTGAGTCGATGGCGGAAGCGAGTTGTGGTAGCCTGAAACCCGAAACAGCACAGCCGTTCGTTCCTTGCGATCTCGTCCGGGCACGGCGGTTTAATACTCTGGAGGAGCGTTATGAGAATTGCTGGAAAAGCTTTCCTGATCCTTTTACCTGGCTTATTGCTCTTCGCTACAGGCTTGCAAGCGCAGAGCAGGATCCGGGCTGCGGGAAGTCGGTTTGTTGATGAAGATGGTGCCACCGTCATTCTCAGAGGATTCAATGTGGCTGGCAACGCGAAGGTGCCTGATTTCATGCCAATCAAGCAAGCATCCATGCTCGATCCTCTACAGAAATGGGGTGTGAATGTTATCCGCCTGCTTTTCACATGGGAGGCATATGAACCTCAACCCGGACAGTACAATACCGAATACCTGGCCTACATTAGAAACGTAGTCGGTTGGGCAAAGGAGCGGGGAATCTACGTCATCATTGACTTTCACCAGGATGCTTTCTCGCGATACAACGTGGGTGGTTGTGGTGAAGGTTTCCCCGCATGGGCTGTTCCTCCGGAGGTAACAAAGGCAACTCCCGATAACGGAAGTGGATGCAAGCTCTGGGGCGCTCTAATGATCAGCGATTTCGCTATGCATACCTCATGGCATCACTTCTATGCCAACACCTACGGAGTTCGTAGCCGCTACCTTCAAATGGTGGATAGTGTTTCAGCATATTTCGCAGGCGATCCTGCAGTGCTGGGGTATGATCTTCTGAATGAACCGTGGGGAAATGAAATCACCGAAATTGCCGAACTCTACAAAGATGCGGCAAAAGTCATTCGTAGAAACGATCCCCAAACCATTCTCTTTGTCAGTCCCCATGCGCTCATCAGCGCAGGCGGCAGCTCGGAATTGCCCTCCATGCCTTTCACCAATTATGTCTATTCTCCTCATTATTATGATGGCACAATCATCACGCTCAATTGGTGGTGGGGAACGGCGCCCGATGGAGTCCTGAGCAAACAGAAAGCCAGGGGGGATTGGTGGGGCGTTCCCACCTTCTGGGGCGAATATGGAGTGGATGCAACCGCACTGGGTGGATCTGCTTACATGGATCTTTTCTACGACTGGCTCGATGCAAACGGTGCATCGGGAACCCAGTGGAACTATACTCCCGCCTGGACGCCATCGGGCCTGGATGGATTCAATGCAGAGAATCTCAGTGTCATTGATAACAAAGGTAGCATCCGGGCGAACTATCGCATCCGACCGTATCCCCGGCGCCTGGCAGGAACTCCAGGAACCTTTTCGGTCACGCGCAAGAGTTCAGGAGCCATCAAGATAGCGCTTACATATTTTCATGAACCAGACCGGGGAGAGACCCGCATATACCTTCCGGAAGCGGCCCTATTCGGCACAAACGGATACACATACTCCATATCTCCAAGCCTCTTTTGTGAGTTTGATAGCCCACGCCTGTATCTCCTATGCACTTCGAATTCATCGGGAACGAAGAGCATTAAGATAGCATCGAAAAATTACTGAGAGGTTTCACATGATAATCGTTGCTCAGGTCGTTTCTATCATGCTCATGAGTGCCAGCTTTTTCTGGGGAGGTATTCCCATGGGACTGGCCTTTCACTTCTCTCCCCTGTTAGCCGGAGTGATTACGATGGTGGGAGCGGAGGCGGCAGTCTTTCTTGTTCTGCTGCTGGGCGCTCCAATCCAGGCATTGCTGATAAGACGATTTCCAGGCTGGATCGAGAGAACTCGCAAGGGACGAGTTGGCCGGGTATGGCAGAGCTATGGCATGCCCGGTCTGGGTCTCATCTCGCCTGTTTTACCAGGTGCTCCACAGTCGGCTGCGATTGCCCTGATCCTGGGTGCAAGACCTGCCTGGATCTTTCTCTGGGTAAGCGCGGGCATCTGGATCTGGGGAGGCCTTGCCACAGGCGCGGTAGTCCTCGGGTCAACTGCACTGACTCGCTTCCTTCCTCAGATGTTGTAATAAAAAAAAGGAGCCCGTTCTGCTCCAGCATGGGCAAGACTTAAGACTATGGATAACAAGAAACCTGAAGTTATGCCTGGCGCAGAGATGGTTTATCGTCTTTCGAATCGTGAGCATGGCGTGCTTCTGCTGCACGGTTATCTTGGCTCCCCTTTCGAAATGAAATCTCTGTCTCAGAAAATCTTTGAGGAAGGCTATTCTGTCTATGTTCCCAGATACCCGGGGCACGGAACCTCCATCGAAGACATGACGACCACGTATGGCCGGGACTGGTTTTGCGCGGCAAGAGAGGCTTATATCGAGCTCCGATCGCAGTGCAGAGAGGTTTCGGTCATTGGGTTGTCCATGGGAGCTGCCTTCGCCGTGCTCCTTGCCCGGGAATTTGACATTGGGAAGATCGGTCTTCTGTCAATGCCCGCCGGCATATTGAATCATGCCATCTATCTCACACCGATCCTCAAACATTTCAAGAAGATCCTCTATCGAAGCGATGTGGCCCGTACCACGTTCAACAAAGGCATCAACGATCCTGAGGCCCGGAGCAGACATGTGGGCTATTTTGAAGGAATCCCCATTGCCCAGGCCTGGGAGCTTTACAAAATCATTCAGCAAGCAATGGCCGCCCTGCCATTTGTGCATGGGGAAACGCTGATTATCCAATCCCATGCCGACGACACAATTCCTCCCCGGTCATTGGAGCACATTGAGCACCGGATCGGAAGCAGGCACACGGAAACCCTCTGGCTTGATCGGAGCAATCATGCAATCACAGTGGACTACGACAGAGAGCTGGTCGGTAATCGCGTTCTTTCCTTTTTGAAAGCGGGAGCAATGGATAGCTCTATTTTAGCATTTCATACTCAAAAATAGATCGAATAGCGAACGGTATAGACCACATTGTTTTTTGAAGGAATAGCGGATCCACTGAGCAGAGGAGCTATGGCCACCTCCCATTGACTGCCGGACGACTTCGTATGAGAACTCACAAATTCATTTTCCAACCCCAGATCCACGTCGGACCAGTAGGCATCCAGGGCGCTGATCAGATAAACGACAGCAACAGTTCCGATAAATATATTGCCTTGCTTAATATTAGTTGCCATCTGATTTCTGTAGCCGACAGACTCATCATATAAATAGTATCCCAGAGCCAGATTGTGCTGCCAGTATGCCAGAAAAAGGTAGTTCATATTGGCCTGGTTGTATGAGTCCGAAAGTTTGTTGTACTGTTTGAAATTATAATAGGAGTACCCTGCTGACAGAAGGGTAAACGAAATGAAGCTGTATGCCTTCCAGTTCTCTCCCTTGTAGGCCTGTCCCCATCCTGGAAATATAAGGCTGCGAATGAAGCCTCCCCTCTTTTTCCGCTTTTTCAACTCCAGCAACTCGTCTGAAAAAAATGTTTTTTCCTCTTCGACCCGTGTCTTTTGATTTTCTTCGGTGGCCTCATCCTCCGTCCTTCGTTTCTCCAGAACCCTGTCCAGTTGCTTTTGCCAATCCTGCATCTGATCCATATCATTTTTCAGGCGAATCTCGTCTTCTTCCAGATCGGAGGCTGCAAAGCGGATAAGGCGTATATCTTTTTTCCACACCCTCATGCTCTTTCCTGAGCTACTCAAACTGATAAAGTCAGACCCCTGGGTGATGATTCGCCCCACCATATTTCCGCCATTGCGAAGATAGATGATTTCCGCAAATAGAGGATTGGCCACCAGAAAAAGAAGGGTGAACACAACGAAAATCTTTCCTCCCCCACCTGCCAGGATTTTACTCTTCTGGAGACTACTTTTCATTGTCGCCGGTGGCTCCTTTGCTTTGCAGATATACGACAATAGTTGCCAGATTTTTGCTTCTGGCATAGTCCAGAGGTGTCTTTTTATAACGATCTTTCGCATTCACGTTGGCGCCAGCATCGACGATTTTCTGCACAATTTCATACTTACCCGAGAGGACAGCGGCATGGAGGGCGGTAAATCCGCTCCTTCCTCTGGCATTTACCTCCGCACCTGCCGCAAGAAGTTGATCTATTAGATTGGTGGCGGCGTACTGAGCTGCGTACATAAGAGGTGTTTTATCGTAATAATCTCTGGGATTTCTAAACGCTCCGTAATCCAGAAGAAGTTTCATCATCGATCGGTTTCCACGAAATACCATATGGTGAAGGAGAGTGCGACCCTTACTATCAATCACACCCGTGGAAGCTTTCGATTGCAAAAGCAAAAGACTGACCTCTCTGTCGTTTCTCAATACGCTGTTCCAGAGCGCCGTTCTTCCTCCGGAATCGGCAATGTTGGGGTTCGCATTTGCCCCAAGTAGAGCGGTCAATATTTCCATAGAATGAAGATTGGCGGCGATGAGAAGAGGTGTTGTATTTTCCCGGTCCGCTATATTGGGATCAGCGCTGGCACCTAGAAGAAGATTGACCGAATCAAGATTCTTTTTTTCTGCAGCGTAGAATAACGCAGTTCTTCCATGATAGTCCTGCAGGTTTACATTCGCACCCAGGTCAATCAACGCTTTTGCCGACTCCTGCCATCCATTCATGGCGCTGTAGATGAGCGCTGTCCGTTGAAAGGTGCCTCTCTGATCCACGCTAACTTTTTCATCACGGACAATGTCATTGATCGTATCATCGTTCTGCTGCATGACAGCCTGGAAAAAAGTTTCCGGCTCCTGTGTTTTTGCGCCATATCGCTTCAAAGCCTTGATCAGCTTCTGGTCCTGATTGCCGTAAGCATCGAGGAGAGATGAATTTTTCCATTGGCCGTGGGCGTCGGCGCTGGATCTCCAGAGAAGAAGATAATTCGAAACCGCCACGTAATCTCTTGCAACGGCCCACATGAGCGGCGATATGCCACTCCTGGAGGGGAGATTGGTGGGCGCTTTTTTTGTGCCCAGTGTCCGGACAACCTTGCTGTAATTTCCCGTATAAGCGGCCATAAAAAGATCATCTCTCTCAGATGATCTCCCTCCATGTTCTGCCAGCTTTAAAGCAATCTCCATGTTATCGTTATCGATGGCTACGGAAATGGGAGTCTGACCCAGAATGGATACTTTCGAAGGATTTGCCCTGGCTTTCAACAGAAGATCCACCATCTTTTCATCGCTCATCAAAGCTGCATGGTGTAGAGGAGTCCATCCCTGGCGATCCGCTTCATTCACGTTGGCACCACTCTTGATGAGGAGCTCGGCCATCGTGTAGTTTCGTTTCCATACGGCATAAGTAAGAGGAACCCAACCATCCTCATCTCTGGCATTCAAATTGGCCCTCTCTTTGATCAACACAGGAGCCGCCTTACTACGATTTTTCCATACAGCATAGATCAGTGGAGTTCTTCCTTTTTTATCGGGGAAATTAACGTTAGCCCCTCCTGCCAGAAGGGTCTCGATCATCGGGATATTGCCCTTCAACGAGGCAAGTATCAAAGGAGTGAATCCCACTTCATCGGGGGCATCCCCATTAGCGCCCACCTGCAAGAGATATTTCACAGTATCCAGATGGCCACGGGTAGAGGCCCAGTGAAGGGCGGTCCAGTCCCGACTGTCGGTTACGCTAATATCAACTCCTTCTTCAAGGGCTTTTTTAACAGCGTCCGTATTTCCAAAACTTGCTTCTACAATGATATCCGGAGTGGAGCAAGCAGCCACCAGGAACGCTATCAGAGTGATGTGCAAAACGAAGCTGTTTTTAAGTTTTGAAACCATATTTAAATGAAGCTCCATGAGGGTGAACCCGCTCCATACTTCAAATCGTTCATAATCATTTCCTGCATTGTAGCATAGCACGCAACAGCTCGCAAAACCGAGGAAGAGTGATTTCCCGGAGTTTGCACTTTTTTTACGATCCCTGAATTGACAGAAGATTCATTGTGCCAGTTTCCCCGAGAAGCTTCAGGTCAGCAACGGTGGCTCCAGGATGACCAATGCAAATCTGCATTGATCTTGATACATTCCTGTCCTGCCTCATCCTCAATGGCAGTCTTGCCCCGTATGACATCTCGCTGGATGTTTGATAGAGAAATCCGATTTCCCACTCTCGACAAATACTCCTCTCTGTCAAACGGTTTGGTCAAATAATAATTCGGACCCCGCTTTCATGCTAGCCATTATATCTCCTGTGGGTATTCGCGCAGTAATAAATAGTACTGGCAACTCTGATAAAGAGTATGTTTGTGTAGTTTCGTAGCAATGTTCAGTCTTGAAATTCCCGGCATCATGATATTCAGGAGCAGACAACGGAGAAGATTTGCCTGTTTCAGTAATTCCAGGGCCGCGCGAGCGTCCTCTACCTGAATAGAATGTATGGAGCCGAAATCCAGATAACTACGCATAACTTCAGGATCTATTCCGAAAGAAAATATTCCGGAAAAAATGGTCACGCAACTCCTGAAAGACATACCTGCAGGCATGTTTATATCCATGGCTTTTTCCTTAAATATACAATAGCACCTTCTGTTTTTTTTTCGTCCGAACCGCCGGGCCTGGACCATTTTTATCATGAGATGAGCACTATTTTTCGAACCATCACTACTGTGATACCTGAATTGCAGGAAGTGAACAATCACATAAACATGTGGTTTTTGAAAGTTTCCCATCTTCATGGTGAACCGCTTTCAAATATCAGTGTAACTTTATCGCAATTGTTCCTGGTTGTCGTCCGAATCAATCGAGCGAGACTTTTTTCTGGGGGCTTTCGCGTTCAGGATTTGAAGAAGGATTTTACGAAATAGGTTTTTCACCATGAAGAAGAG
>JBNLFC010000125.1:0-9072 GCA_050305335.1 Leptospirales bacterium | reverse complement strand
TGTATCGCTGACTCCTGCGGGCAAAATCTGCTTTGATGGATGTATGGAAATTCTGGAACGCCTGGAGCGATTGAAGGGAGAGCTGTCTGCTGAACAGTGGGGCTCTTTAAAAATCGGAGCCATGGAAAGTGTCTCTGTTACACGGCTTGTACCGTTTCTGGTCCAATATAGAAAAAGGCATTCCGGGGTTTCCGTGCATCTTACCACCGGTGACCACACATATCTTGCCGGACTGCTTAAGGAAAGGGAACTGGATCTGGCATTACTCACATTCAGAGAGCCAGGAGTGGTAAGTCATCTTCTTTACAGGGAGCAACTGGGGATTGTTTCACCTGTGGAGAAAAGCCCCCGAACTTTGAAAGAATTGAAAAAAGAGACATTCCTTGTATTGCCGGAAGGTTGCTCATTTCGTAAGCGGCTGGATCGGATTGTTCTTTCAAGCAAAATTCCCATTGAGAGGATGGAGGTAAGTTCTCTCGGAGGGATTCTCGCCTGCATAGGTGCGGGCATGGGGCATGGTCTCGTGACTCGTTCTTACTATGATGCATTTCCATCGCGTCAGGAGTTGAGTTTCTTGCCGTTGGAAGGAGAGAGTTTACAGGTCTATCTTTCCTATCGAAAGGATCAATGGAAAGACCTTTCCTTTCTTGCGTTTGAGAAGGAGATTCTGTCCGAAGCCCATTGAAGTTGCGCAGCCCGGGTAAGTTCCTTTCAAGACTCTAAAGAAAAAAAGGCCGGTCACTCCTGTTGTTCGGCGATCCACTTTTGCGCTGGATCCGCCGGGTCAGGATCGCTTAACGGGGGATTGGCAGGTAAAAATTCACTCGTGACTTCGTCTATGTGCAACTCTTGAGATTCCATTGGTTTCCCGTCACGATCGAAAATATGTCCGTTAGTGAGCTGAAGTTGTGCTCCTCCAGGTAACGAATATCGGGAAGAGAGAAATAGATTTCGTGGCGGCGGATTGCCTACAAAGGTTGTTTTTTCTCTGGTTTCCAGCGATTTGCCAATGAGTTGAGCCAGCGCCGATGAGTTTCTACCGGTAATAATGTAGAGCTTTCCCGTAAATGCCTGGTCGGGATCTGATTTCATTTTTTCTTCAGGCTTTCCCTTTGCAATTACGGTGCCCAGCAAGGATTCCCCCATCAAACTATCGGCAATGGCAAAACACTCTCGATCGGATCCACTCTGAAGTTTGCGAAGATCCAGTACCAGAGCCGATCTCCCCTGCAATCCCAGAATATAGTCGCTCAATCGATTGGAAGTTCCGTTTAGTGCTGCGCGAAGCATGATCACTTCTATGGATTTTCCATCGGAGTTTTTCCATGTAGCATGAAGAAAGTCTCTCATTTCCGCCGGCCCGCGAATCAGCTTGTATTGCCTATCTTCCACCTGAACGGTCAGTTCCGTGTCCGGTTGACCTTTGACCATGCCGACTACCGTCTCCAGATCATCAATGTTATCCAGAGGAGTCCCATCCACTGATTTCAGGTAGCCGCCGGGGATTACATGCTCTCTTCCCGCCGGTGAGCTTTCCAGGACGTCTGCCAGAAAAAATTTTCCACGACCATCTTTTCGCAGAACCATTCCGGTGCCTGCGGTTTTGCGGGGGTCGTTGCTGGAGTTCAGACTGGAGGCTTCGATCACCTCATTGTAGCCTTCCGGCAAAGCGGCCACATAGGCTCGAAGCGCGCTATAGAGTTTTGCGTTATGTTCTTCTGGAGGATACGACTGTAGTTTCTTGATCAAGAGATCTCGTCCTGGCTCTGGATCTGAGGCTTCCAGGCTTTCCATTGCCGCACCATAGAGTTTTTTCGGCGAGTAGTCTGTGGAGTCGGTGAAGAAGTAGTTGGCTACCACGAGTTCATCGACTTTGCTGAATATGGCACCTGCATCCAGCCTGGGTTCAGCCTCTTTTTTGCAACTCACAGGAAGAATCAGTATCAAAGCGATGAGTGTAACAGTCGCGAGGTTTTTTTTTCGTTTCAGGAAGAAAGGCACCATCATTTTTTTCTCCTTCTATTGCAAATACACGCTACTCATGTGGACGCAGTCTGTATACAGATTTTTAGGGTGCACGCAATAGGCATGGCTGTTAGCCGTCTGTTTTTTCACTCCTCCATCTTTCCCACCATTGGGGATGGATTGCTCTTTGTCGATAAAGCGTATCCAGCAAAACAAGGTTGACCATCGCTTCTACCACGGGTACTGCCCTGGGCACAACACACGGATCATGTCGACCACCGCTCTCCAGTGCAACTTCCCTTCCGGATTCGTCCACGGTTTTCTGACTTTTGCGAATGGTTGCCGTGGGTTTGAATGCAAGGCGCATAGTGATTTCCATCCCGTTGGAGATTCCACCCTGAATTCCGCCGGAGCGATTGCTGATAGTTCTGATATTCGGCAGGCTATAGAAACGGTTTCTGTTGATATTGGATTCAACTTGTTCCGTATTGCTGGATGTGGATGCGGCAAATGGATCATTATGCTCGGAACCTTTCATGGAGCAACCCTGAAAGCCACTGCCCGACTCGAATCCTTTGCACGCGGGTATACTCAGTGCCGCCCTGGCAAGTTCCGCCTCCAGCCGGTCGAAGATAGGATCACCGAATCCTGGCGGTACATTTCGAACGATAACCGATACAATTCCCCCTGTGGAGTCTCCTTCGTTTTTCAACTCTTCGATATAGGAGACCATCTCTGCCGAAGTCGCGGCAACGGGGCAGCGCACGGGGCTGGCGTCCACTTCTTCCTGGGAAAGGGGGGGGGTATCCAGCTTTGCTTGAATGGGACCAATGGAGTCTGTCCAGGCTACAGTGCGGATGCCCAGCTCTTCTTCAAGAATCTGGGCAGCTACTGTGCCGGCAATGACTCTGCTTGCGGTCTCCCTGGCCGATGCTCTTCCTCCACCCAGTGGAGTGCGGTGGGAGTATTTGGCATGATAAGTATAGTCTGCATGAGAGGGGCGGTAGATGTTAGCCCAGCGCTGGTAATCGCCAGATTTTACATCGCTATTGCGAATAAAAAAGGTAAGCGGTGTACCCAACGTTTTCCCCTGATAAAGGCCACTGAGAATCTCAAATTGATCGCTTTCCTTTCGGGGGGATGTGATACTGCTCTGGCCTGGTTTTCGTCGATTCAACTGGCGATTGATTCGTTCGTGATCCAGAAGCAGACCTCCGGGCACCCCATCTATAACAACACCAATTCCGGGTCCATGGGACTCTCCAAAGGTTGTAATTGAGAAGATGCTGCCAAATGTGGAGGACACACATACTCCCTCACCGTTTGCCCTTCTGGTGTCAAGTGTAAGGTGTACAATGGGGAGCATGCAAAAACGGTATCTTTCCCCGGGTGATGTTCCAGCACGAGTCAGTGACTTTGAACGGGTCACTACTCTCTATTTTTTTTAAAAAGGATTGCCAATTTTCTGCCCGATCTTTCCAATCTGATCATGGCAGGACGTAACGATTCAGTAAACAGTGTCATTGGACATGGGACCATTTTTGAGGGGAAATTTTATATTTCAGGCTCACTGAGAATCGATGGAAAATTTGAAGGCGAAATCAAGACCAACGATTCGCTGGTGGTTGGCGAGACCGGTAAAATCCGCACCAATATCACGGCTCGTAGCGTTATAGTCAGTGGCACTATGATCGGAAATATCAAAGCTGAAGAGGAGGTTCGTCTTGAAAAGACAGGCAAACTCCTTGGCGATATTGAGTCTCCTGTGGTTCATATAGCCCCGGGTGTGGTGGCAAGAGGTCAGATCAATATCACGGGTGGCTTGAAAAAAGACACTCGCAAGCTGGTGGAAGAGTCCTACGGCGGAAGTCCTCCCACCAAACCGGGTGAAAAATCCTGATCTTCCGGCAGCAGTGGCCAGTTTGTTCAACTTATATTACAAACCTACCGTTAAATTACTTGACGCCTTATTATAGAAGGAAGAGCATCTCGTACTTGTTTAAGATTTAACGATCTTCAACCCGATGAACTGTCCGGTCAGGCAGGGCAGAGGATGGTTAGTTTCGGATCCTTTTGCTTCAAGTGGGAAGGTAATGTATTACAGACGCTTTCAAAATCGGCAGAGTCGGTCTCTTTTTAACCTGAGAGGGAAGTTCCAGGTCTCCCATATGGGAGGCGCTACCTTTCTATATATGTTTTCCGGAAAAAACCAGCCTGTAATCGGCAAAGTGGAGCTGGGGCGGAGAAAATATCGTGTTTCAGGTCTGAGTTTCATAGTTGTTGTTGCTCTAGCGCTTACGACCATGGCATTTGTGATGCGTCCAGCGACAGCACCTCTTTTCTCGGTGTCAAACAGCGATGCCACAAAAGAGGTTACTGAAGAGAGTGCCGCTGCTTTACAGGACAAAACAGAGCGTCTCAAAAATGATATTCTGGCAGAAAATGTAGCGAGTGGAGACCATGGAAATGTTCGCCTCATTCGGTATAGAATCAAAGAGGGTGACACTTTGTCGGGAGTTGCCGCACGTTACCATGTCAACTTGCAACTCATTGCTGCCTCCAGTGGACTGAAATCCCCATCCTCCTTAAAAGTTGGCCAGGAGTTAATCATTCCTGAAAAACCAGGCCTTGTTTATTCCATGAAAAAGGGAGACACTGTAGCTGCCGTAGCCCAACGTTATAGCGTTAAGCTTGAGAAGATAGTCTCAAACAACCCACAGCTCCCCGATCTGGACATGATGGAGCCCGGAACCACGATTTTTCTGCCTGATGCCCGGATACCTGATCCCCCCAACCCCTGGCATGTGCCTGCGTATGGTCGTATCACATCCGGTTTCGGGTATCGAATTAACCCCTTTACTCATCGCCGCCATAAACATAAGGGTATTGACATTGGAATTTATTACAGTCGCGTGCGTGCTTCCAGGGATGGTGTGGTCATATATGCCGGTTTCCTCGGATCTTACGGCAAAGTAGTTGTAATCAAACATAATTCTACGTATAAAACGCTATATGCGCACCTGAGCAACATCCATGTGAAGAGTGGGCAGAGTGTAAAAACGGGTAAGGTGATCGCTATTTCAGGAAACACAGGCCTCTCTACCGGGCCCCACCTGCACTTTGAAGTAATTAAAAACGGAGTGCCGGTGAATCCTCGCAGGTTCGTGCGATTCTAAACTTCTGGAGTTTGTCCGCTGTTTTCTGGTTCATCTGAAATACCATTGTGCGAGGAACCTGCAATAAACAACAAAAAACGAAAAAAGTGAGTTGCTGCCGGAAAGAGAGAGAGTTTTTATGGTTGAGCAGGCTGCGATCCTTCTGGAGACGCAGTGAACCGATCCAGAATCAGCCGCTGACAGAGATTTTTATAGTGGAGAAGTCTACTGTAAAAATATCGAAAGCCCGGACTGCCATACCCAATGCAGGGTGCGAATTCCACTGAAAGTTTCATGTGATGTTCGAAAAGGCCCTTATCCTCCGGTTACCTATGTACCTCAACTTAAAATTTACTGAGAGGATTACCCTACAAAGGGAGTATCAGGTGATGTGAGGCAGGGGAAAAGCCAATGTTTGAAAGCTGGGATGCTGCAGTTTTTGAAAATGATTTAACAAAAAACAATCGGGAGTCTTTGAGTTACCGGGTTTGCAATCATGGAAGCCAGGTAACTGAGCCAGAGTAATTAAATAGGTCATTGGCGGTATCCTGATAAGAGTGTGGTTTTCGGATTTCCTCCGCGGATTTTTGGGACTGACTCTGAAAGAGAAACGAGTATTGCTGATGGTCTCAAATAGTAAAAAGTGAGCAATTTAACCATGCATAGTGATAGAAGAAAAGGCGAAAAAAAAGCAGGCGGTTTGCGAAGCAGTAGAACCGGCCATACCTCCAGGGAGCGTCGATACAATGGTGGAGGCCACCATGACAATGGCGGTTACTCTGATAGTGGAGCAGACAGACCCGTCTCTGTCCGCAGATCTTCTCGAGATCGTAACAAGGAATATTCGTCCGTAAACGGATCTGGCGAGGAAGAGAGCCAGTGGGTTGAAGGTGAAGAAGGCGCGGCAGATGTGGAGGGCGAGGAGGGTGCGCAGATCTCCCGCCGAAAAAGAGCAACCGGTGGAACTCCTCCTGACCCCATTGATCTCACCGAATTGAAAAGAAAGCCTATCGAAGAGCTCACCACTATCGCGGATAGCATGGAGGTGGAAAACACCACAGGGCAGAAAAAACAGAACCTGATTTTTGCCATTCTGCAAAAACAAGCCGAGCGAAATGGAGTGGTATTTGCCTCCGGAACTCTGGAAAAGCTGGCGGAAGGATATGGCTTCTTGCGTAGCTCGGACTACAACTATCTTCCCGGCCCTGACGATATCTATATTTCGCCATCCCAGATTCGTCTTTTTGGACTCAGAACAGGAGATACAATTACAGGCCAGATTCGTCCGCCCAAGGAGTCGGAGCGATTTTTTGCCATGCTTCGAGTCGACTCCGTAAATGGAGAGTCGCCCGATGTGGCACACAGACGAATCCTATTTGATAACCTGACCCCACTCTATCCCGATGAACGGTTACAGATGGAATGGAATCCAGCCCAGCTGGATACACGAATCATTGATCTTATGAATCCCATTGGAAAGGGACAGCGCGGTCTCATTGTGGCACCGCCAAGAACCGGTAAGACAATACTCATGCAGAACATTGCCAACGCCATCACCCATAACCATCCGGAGGTTGTGTTGATCGTGCTTCTGATAGACGAGCGACCGGAAGAGGTAACGGATATGGCGCGCAATGTGCGCGGTGAGGTGGTGAGTTCCACTTTTGACGAGCCAGCCTCCCGTCACGTGCAGGTTTCCGAAATGGTGATCGAGAAGGCCAAGCGGCAGGTAGAACATGGTCGTGATGTGGTGATTCTGCTTGATTCCATTACGCGTCTGGCACGGGCCTACAACCAGGTCATTCCTACCTCAGGGAAAATTCTTTCCGGTGGTGTAGATTCCAATGCATTGCATAAACCCAAACGTTTTTTCGGCGCTGCGCGTAACATTGAAAATGGCGGATCTCTGACCATTATCGCCACAGCACTGATCGATACCGGCTCCCGAATGGATGAAGTAATCTTTGAGGAGTTCAAAGGAACCGGTAATATGGAAATTCACCTGGATAGAAGATTGGCCGATAAGCGGGTATTTCCTGCCATCGACATCAATAAATCCGGGACTCGCAAAGAGGAGCTCCTTCTGGAAGAGAACACTCTCGCCCGAGTATTTCTTCTTCGAAAGGCTCTCAGCCCAATGGCTTCAACGGAAGCTATGGAGCTGCTTGTAGAAAAAATGCGGATCACCAAGACCAACGAAGAGTTCCTCAATAGCATGAATGTTCCGTCCAGCTAGGGCGGATTTCCCCTGGATTGAATTGACGGCCGACCCCCTCTTTTGTTATTTGACTATTCTGCGGGGGGAAGCGCCGTCTGGCGGCCATTCTCGGGAGTTACACAGCTATGAAAACAGACATTCATCCAGATTATCGTGAAGCAACTATCCGTTGTGCCTGTGGCACCGAGTACAAGACACGTTCCACACGAGGTGATATGAGCGTGGAAATCTGCAGCGCATGTCATCCGTTCTATACCGGCACACAGAAAATCATTGATGCCGCCGGACGTGTGGATCGTTTTAAAAAGAAGTATAAAATGAAGTGAGATACTTCCTGCTTGATGGTTTTAAAACTCAACGGAATGAGTAGTCCAATCGTGGAGATCAGCGTACGAAACTTTTCGTCGGGATCCCCTGCATTCAACTGTTAATTACTGATTGCCAAAACTGCGGTCTATGGTAGGATACCCACGGGGTTACCTATCAGCACATGAATCAAACACTCAGAATTGAATCCACACAAACACCCGAAGGAGATCTTACACTTTCGCTCTGTGGTAATATCTCTATGGACGATGCTTATTACCTGCGGGATATTCTGGATAATATTCTCCTGGACCATGTTATGCTCCTTTACATTGAGGGCTCACATCTTTCCAGGATCACATCGCCGGTTCTGGGGGTATTGGTGGCGGCCCGGATGAAGATGGATGAGTACGGCGGACGGCTGGTTCTGGTAGGTTTTAACGAGCAGATCCAGCAAGTGATGGCCATGACCGGAGTGGATGCGGTTCTTCCGCTTTTCCCGACCATGGAGCAGGCACGCCAGGTTATGCGGGATGCGTATCATTCCGGGAGTGAACGGTAAAATGTTTCGCTGGCTCACTCGTCTGGTATCTCGGTCGGGCAGACGGAAAGGAGCCGTTCCTCCAGTGGAAAGTGTGGATGTTCGTCTGGAACAGTGGATCGCACGTGTAAAAGAGCGACTTTCCCGGTTTCTTCTCACCAGAAGTGTCGAGAGTGGTGTAGTCAAAAAAACATCTCAGTGGACGCTTTCCAGATCCAGCGAAGGTCTGTTCAGGCTGGATGGTGATAAGTTTTCTTTATTAATAAATGTATCTCCTTTCCTTTCTGAAAAGGAAGGCAAGCTTACAGGATTACTGCGAATGAGCGAAGCGGAGCTGAATCGACTGCTTCACGAAAGCGCCTCTCTTTCAACTTTTATTGAAAGTTCGGAGCCGCTACAGGGAAAATCGCGGGAAATCTTGTCTCGGTATATGGATCGTCCGGGTACTACTTCGTTGAAGGTTCTTCCGGATCTTTCGAGTCTGCAGGAATGGGAAAGTTTTCTCATTCATTCTGCCATATCCCGGGTGAGCCTCAACACTCTGGCCCATGTTTTAATCCAGTGTGATCCCTCGACGGGTGATGTTTTAAAAAAACATCTTTCCACTCGTGTTCAGGAGAGTCTTACTCTGGAGATGGAAAGCATTCTATCCGGTGGTAGTAGTCGTATTATGAATCCGTACAGTCACAACAGGCCTCTACAGGAGTTTGACGGAGCGCTTCTTGAGTTCAGACGTGCCATGCAGGAGGTGCTCCTCCAGGAGTGCAAGCGCGCGGATCGGAGCGAGCGGCCCCTGGCGCTGATCCTCGTCGACATCGACCGCTTCAAGCTCTGGAACGATCGCCTGGGCCACGCGGGCGGCGACGAGATCCTGCGCCGGATGGCGG